>DATGOZ010000352.1:0-8231 GCA_035305395.1 Taishania sp.
CTTTTCGAAACAGAAAAACGATTGAATCACATTGCTACTTTGTTCAAGGAAGAACCTAAAATCAAAGTTCAAACATACAATAAATTAACCGTTGATTTCTGTAAAGATATTGATGCTCAATTTATCATTCGAGGATTGAGAGATACAAAAGACTACGAATACGAACGTTCTATTGCACACATGAATTTAGCCATTTCTAATATCGAAACGGTAATTTTCTTAACTGACCCAATGTATTCAGCAATTAGTTCGACTATCATTCGAGAAATACACAGAAATGGAGGTTCTATCGAACAATTTGTAACAAAACCTGAACTTCTCGTTTAACTATTGGTACGGTTTCTGCACTGAAATCAAAAATGATGAATCATGATTAAACATTTGGTTTTATTTCTCTTTATTGCAGTTTTATTCGTCAGCAATAGTCAAAATTCAATTGTAAAAATTGAAGGATTTGCGCCTACATATGTCGGAAAACAGGTTCAAATCTATGAAATTGAAGATTACCTATCAATGAAAGAGGCGACAATTGCAACAACAACTGTTGAAAATGATTCAATATTTAAAGTCTCTTTTAGTTGTACTGAAACGAAAAAGATTATTATTAAGATTGGCAACAATCGATCGTTTATGTACATCCAACCTGATGGAAATTATTCAATTTTGTTTCCTGAAAAGGATAAATACACGCCATACAGACCTGCAGGAAATCAAGTAGAAGTAACCTTTTTTGATTTAGACTCAACTGATATTAATTACAAAATACTTGGTTTTAACAGATGGTTGGACAACTACTTAGCACTGAACTATAAGTTGCACTTGACAAATCCAGTTGAATTTATCAAACGTATGGATGATTTCAAAGAGGCTGCGACAAAATACTATATTGCAGATACAGGAAAGTTCATCTTCGACTATGTGCGTTTCACTATTGCAAATGTTGATAATATACAACAAGCTGGTAACAGAAATCGCTACGAAAAACATGATTTTTACTTAAAATACCAGCCTGTTAGATATCAAAACGATGCCTACATGGAATACTTTAAAAACTTCTATCGAGGTATGATGCCAACAATCCCTATGGAAGTTAACAACCGTGTTTATTTAGGACTTTTAAAAAGCAGTCCAACGTTGATCATGAACGCACTTGGATTAGAATATACATTGGTAAATATGCGAATTCGAGAAATGGTAATGATTCAAATGCTTTCTGAATTGTATTATCAACCTGATTATCCTCAAACAAACATTATCACAGTACTCGATAGCGTTCAGCATCATGCACTATTTTCTGCAAATAAAATTATCGCAACAAACATGTTGTATCGTTTAACTGAAGCAACAAATGGAGGAAAATCACCGGACTTATTTGTAAAATCAATAGCTGGGCAGACTAAAAGTTTGATTGATTACAAAGGCAAGTATCTTTATGTACATTTCTTCGATCCAAATTCTGAAAAATCTAGAATTGAACTTCCAATTTTGAAAGATTTATACAAGAAGTACAATAAAAATGTAAACTTCCTTACCATTTGCAAAGAATCTAGTCGCAATGAAAAAAGCGAAAAAGTAATCGAAGCAATCGACTGGGATGTTGCTTTTGTTGACGACAACTCATCCATTTGGAGTAGCTTCAAAGTTGCAACTTTTCCACTTTACACACTGATTGACCCACATGCATACATTGTACAATGTCCTGCATTGAGCCCATTGCCAAATAGTCTTTACGAAACAATCGACAAAGTCTTTTTTGAGATACAAAAAGCGATGTCTCCAAGCACAAATGGGCGTTAATTGATACCGTATTCCAATCGAATAGTAATCGAAGCTGTTTTCAATTTCGAACTCGTATTGAATGATCCTCCCCAAGTGTAATCTTCACTTGAATTCTTTGCCGTGATTTGGATAACACCCATTGAAGCATTGCGTAGATTACCCAATTTAGCTCCCGCATTAATTGCGATTTTCTCTGCTCGAGTTTTTGCGTCTAAAGTTGCATTCTCAATCATTTTGAGCTTCAACTCTGCTAATTTGGTGTAATAATAGTCTGGATCATAAGACGTCAGCTCAATATTTTGATCAATCAACTCAGTAACTTCTCTTGAAATCTTTTCAATCTTATCGACTTCTTTAGACTCAATACGGATTGTTTGACTCAACAAATAGCCTGTAAAAACTGACCCCTGATAATTACCATAGTTATCATAATTCGAAGCAAATTCTTTACTGATATCAACTGAAGAAAAGACAATGTCATTCGCATTTACTCCTTTTGAAACTAAGTAATTCTTGATCCTAGTACGATTTTCATTCATCTTAGCTGAAATTGCTTTCAAATCAGTTCCTCGATTCGAAAAATTTGCCCTCCAAACAATTAAATCGGATGTAAAACTTTCTTCACCTAAACCGGTAACGCTTATTGTCTGTGTTTGTTTATATCGAGAACTATAAGCACTAGCTAAAATCAGTGCTACCACGACAAGTGCGCCAGAAAGAATCAGAATGTTTAAATGTCTTTTCATGTGGAACAATTTGGTTAATACCGATAAATATAAACTATTTTAATTTGCAATCACAAAAATCATGCGAATTATTTAAAGTTCCATCGAAATCCTATAAAGACACGAATTCCTTGATTTGGTGCATATACATATGATGGATCAAATTGCAATGCATATGGGTTATCTGAAGTCGAAATAACCTGCTGATTTGTATCGTACTGAACATATTTATCAAATGGGTCGTTGGCACGAGCAATTAAAAATGGGACTCCTTTACTTGGTGTCCAATTGAGAAAATTTTTAACTCCTAAAAATACTTCCCATTGATTCTTTATTGCTTTTGTTAGCTGAATATTGTGAATCGAAAACCAAGGTGATGAAGCAGGTCTAGGATCAAGTGAAGAAGCTAATGGCAATTTCATGGGACTGTACATATTTCCACTATAATCAACCAACATTCCCAACTTTTTGAATTGATAGGAAACCGTCCAAACAGCTGATAAATTCTCCGTAAACAATTGTTGACTTTTAACACCATTTTCAACAGCAAAAACATCCATCAATGTTGTTCCGAACGTTGTTTTCAAACCAAACGAACTGAAATAATTTATATTGAATGATAAACCTCTTGAAATAGCATATCCTTCTAAATTGTCATAAATGATTTTATTAATGTCTGTTTCATAATCTGGGATAATTTTATTGGTAAAATAACTGTAAAAAAAACCAAAATCAACATAGAAAGCATGCGATTTTTCGGTTCTTAAATTCCTCGTAAAGTTCACATTGACATTCCACGATGTTTCAGGATTCAAAGTTGACGCAAACTCTACTACTCGTCCTCCAGTCAATGCTGCATGGTCTTCTGTAAAAACATTTGCAATACGATATCCATTTCCTACTCCAATGCGCACTGCATTTCTTTGGTTCGATGTTTCCCATTTGTAATTAACTCGTGGAGAAAAAATGAAGCCATGAATTGAATTGTAATCAACGCGACAACCAACTAATAGTCTTTGTTGTTCATGAAACAACCATTCAGTTTGAAAATACAGACCTGGTAATTGCATATTAGATGGGTTGTTTTTGGATGACAAACTATCGCCAATTGCAGTAGCAGGTGTAGTATCATCATAAAAAGTGTAACGGTAACTCAATCCAGCTGATAAATCAAACGTTCGGATGGATTTCAACCATTTCAATTGTGCAAATGAAATCAATTGACTAGCCCCAAAAAAGGTTGTACCATAATAACTATTTTGCTGATGTAAGTTGACAGATGTTTCAATATAAAATCGTTCTTTAAAAGGTAATTGATACACTCCAAATAGTTCGTAACGATTTGTATAAATACTTTCTCCATATAAACTATCACCACCTCTTAACGAACGATTCCATTCTAACTCCCCTCCCCACCTATCTTCATAAATTGTACGAAATGCAAAGTCAAAAACACGATCAAATTTTCTAGCAATTTGCCATTTATTGAAAACTGAAACACGACTTGCCAATGCCACATCAGTGAATCCATCGCCATTGTTATCTTTTGGAAAGCGATAATCGAAATAATTAATTCCTAAAAAACTACGAGCTTTCTTCCCTACACGAAACTTAGTTGCAATATCTGTGTTACATTCACCCCAAGATGTTCCATATAGTTCAACCGAAATTAATGGAGCATTCGTTACCTCTTTTGTTATCACATTGATTACCCCACCAACAGCTTCACTACCAAAAATCGTAGAAGATGGGCCTTTTATTACCTCTACCCGTTCGATAATTGATTGAGGAATTCCATTAAATCCATAAACTGTAGCCAAACCACTAACAATTGGCATTCCATCAATCAACAACATCGTGTACGGACCTTCCATGCCATTGATATGAATATCTCCTGTATTACAGATGTTGCAATTGATCTGAGGCCTTACACCATTTATCATTTGTAAGGATTCAAAAACAGTTGGATTGGGATTAATCTTAAAAAACTGAGGCGTGTAAACATCAATTGATTGTGTACTTTCTGACTTATAATATTCTTCCTTGCGAGCAGCAATAATTACTTCTTGAATTTCTTTCATGCGAATCAGCTCAAAATCAACATAGGTGAATTCTTCCGAAATCAGAACTACCTGTTGAATTGGTTCGTATCCGAAAGCTTCAACACGCATCACTACAGAATCTTGAAATGGCAACTTTAAACTGTAATTTCCAGAAAAATCAGAATATGTACCATAGGACTTCTCTTGCACATAGACCTTTACATTTTCGAGAGGATTAAGTTCTGAATGCACTAAGCCACAAATAACAAAATCCTGTGCAACAATAGATTGAGCAACAAGCATTGTAATTATTAAAAACCACCACTTCATAAAAAGAAAATATAAAATTATAATAGCAAAAGTAATTTGTTAGATTAATCTAACAAATATTAATGCATTTTTTTTTCTGAATTAAATTGCATTCAGTAATTTAGGACTGTGAATTCACTAGTAGAAGAAAATTACCTGAAAGCATTGTTACACTTGGCCAATCAAGAAGGATTTGTTAATGTCAATGACTTATCTAAGCATTTAAAAATTAAAATGCCTACTGTAACAAGCATGATGAAAAAACTTGCACTAAAAGGCTTGGTTCATTATGAAAGTTATAAGCCATTAAGATTGACATCTTCAGGGAAAAAGGAAGCCATTTCGATTGTCCGCAAACATCGTTTGACAGAAATGTTCCTAGTCGAAAAAATGGGATTTGGATGGGAAGAGGTACATGAAATTGCAGAACAAATTGAACACATCCAGTCGCCTTTATTTTTTGAGAAAATGGATTTACTACTTGGATTCCCCAAATTTGATCCACACGGCTCTCCAATACCTGACAAAAATGGAAAAATTGAAACACGCAAATATCTCAAACTATCCGACTGCCAAATAAATGACAAATTAGTCATCAAAGCAGTAAACAATCACTCAAGTGATTTTTTAAAATATTTGAATGCACGTGATCTTACATTAGGAACAAAAATTAGCATTTTATCAATTGAAGATTTCGATAAAACAATGGTCATTCAATATGACAATCATCCTGCCGAAACAATCAGCTTAACAGTCAGCGAACGTCTACTTGTCGAAAAAGTAAAAAAATAATACATGAGCAAACAACTAACAGGTGGTATCATGGTGCTCGTAGGCGCAATGAGCTATGGTATCTTGGCCACTATTGTCAAATATGCCAATAACTTAGGGATACATACAGCAGTTCTTACCTTTCTACAAGTATTTTTGGGATGGGCAATTTTGTTAATCTTATCACAATTTGAGAAAAAACAAACCGCTGTAAAACCAAATAAATTAAGGCTTCTTGCTTTCGGAACAACTTTCGGAATGACGAGTATATTCTACTATCTTTCGATTCAATATATTGCTGTATCATTGGGAATCATACTATTGATGCAATCCATTTGGATGAGTTTGCTCGTTGAAATTTTCATACACAAACAAAAGCCTGATATCTTCAAAATAATTGGCACAATTGTTATCATGATTGGAACAATTCTAGCCACAAACGTACTCGTTGATATGCACTCAATCAAATGGCAAGGAATAGCTTTAGGGTTATTAGCAGCTCTTTCATACACATTTTCACTTTATGCTTCAAATCGTATCGAAACACAAATTAATCCACTTATTCGAAGCAAATATTTTATCCTAGGCGCGCTGCTTTTTGTTTCACTCTATTGGAATGTCACAATTATCAAAGAATTTACAAACGCAAACTCACTCTTTTGGGGACTTCTATTAGCACTCTTCGGAACAGTTATTCCTCCACTCCTATTTACTCGAGGTTTTCCATTAGTCGGAATTGGAATTGGAGCAATAATTGCATCAATAGAAATTCCCGTATCAATCTTTTCCGCACATCTTGTATTGGGAGAACGAATCAACGGACTTCAATGGCTTGGAGTTACACTGACAATTGTATCGATACTATTAGTCAATTATCAATCAATTAGAAGAAAGCCCTGACTTCCATTCCGGCTGAGTGAATCATTTTATTGTCTTTAGACTTACGCCCGTTGTATTGAAGTGACAACTGCAAATTCTTCGAAATCAAGCGTTGATATCCAATATTCCACGTATAATTGACACCTGGTTTTAATGATTCCAGCATTTCAAATCCTAGGGCCGAGTTTTGAATACCATTGTAGGTAATTGAAATCATTTTGAATTCTGCTTGCAAACTCCCTTTTTCAGCTTGGTTGAATTTTACATTTGTTCCAATCTCACCAACATAAGCAGATTCTCCTCCAAATTCCTCACGATTATGTTTTTCCTCATAGCGACCAGTCAAACCAACACGAAAAGCAGTACTCGTTTGAACATAGAAAGCTGGTTTTATATTGTGATATTTAATCCCAAAATTTCTACCTGTCGTATAATCCGCAATGGATAACTTACTTCCCAACTGACTTTTTCCTTCCAAGGAAATCATCTTTGTAATATTCCATCTGAAATTGAATTCATGGTATTCATTCTCTCTTGAATCAAATCCACTAGCCAATAATGATTTATTCTTTGTATGCTGATAAGTCCAATCTGCACTCACAATTGATGATGTACGATTGAAATAAAGGGTATTTCTGAAGTCGTACGCAGTTGAAATGATATTTGTGTCACGAACGTTCGTAGCAAACGGATTAAATGCATTAATTCCATCAAAATAGTTTGTTTTTCTGTTAATGCGAATACGAATTTGATCAGATACTGTTGAAAGCACTTTTAACAAACCTTTTTTAGAAGCCCAAATTCGTTCAGGTCGCCAAAATAACGATTGGTTGAACTCATTCGTATACGTTTTGGTATATTGATTACTTGGTGTAAAAACACGAATGTAGTTTGCCTGATCGACGTATTGCGCTATTTCAAACTCATTGAGATCTTTAATACCATCATTGTTGTAATCAATCCATGTATAAATTCCTTGTCCTGCATTTACCTGTACATACATGAATTCCTTTTTCTGTTCTAAACCGGATCCAACTTCATAAAATGTGTTCCATGTAAATGCATTTTTGAACAAGCGTAACTCATAATCCACACGACCTAAAATGGAATTCTCAGGAGTTTGATTAATCAATGTTTCATCTAAAATTTTGAGTTGACGATAACTACCTAACACATTAATTGTGTGATTTTTTAATTCTTTAATCCGAACTTCACCACCAGCAGTTTGTGCTTTAGCTGCTTTTCTTAACTCAAAACTATCTGAAATCAGATCAAGACGTTCTCGGTAAAATAGTTTGAAGCCATTTTTAATTGAATCACCATTCTCAAGATAAAATTGATAATCCCAAAATTGATAACTATTTCTTGCTAGTGGAACAGCCGTACCCAAATAAGCATTTCGCTCATGATCATCCTTATAACCTATACGAATCCATTTAAAATCTTGTGAAATATCAACTTTATGACGTAAAAATTGACTTTTTGATTCAGCCCTACTCTCAAGGTAACTTCCATCCCATTGTGCGCGAAACCCCTTTTGATACCACTTTCCATTGAATGCACCTCGCAATCCAGAATAGTCACTACCAATTAGAAACTGTTGTCCCTCCAAATTAAAATTACCACGTTTTTTATGAACAAAATTAGCCCCAACAATTGATCCTATTTGGTTTCCTTTATACCCCTTGCCACGTGTATTCCAATCACGATCAAATTCCACAGAACG
>DATGOZ010000353.1:0-6836 GCA_035305395.1 Taishania sp.
AGAAAACACAACATGAACTTGTATATCAAGAATAATATAATCTACAATTACGGAATCCCTGTTAGATACCAAGAATCGAAAGACAGTTTAATTCACGTAGTACTTCGCAAAAAAGCAAATGATCAATCTCCTGAATATGCAGAAAGAAGAGCAAAAAACATCTTATTTGACTACAGAATTAATTCAGATACAATAACAATACCTACATACTTCTCTTATCCAACGTCAGATAAATTTAGAAATCAAGATGTTCGATTGATTATTTATGTACCAAAAAACAAACAAATTTCAATCGATGGAAAATTAGTTGATCTTTCTACTGACAATGACGATGACGATGACGACGATTATTACAAAGATGAATACGACAGTCAAAGAGGCTTAATCAGAAGCGATGGTTCTTATCATCACTGGGATTAATTTAAGTACAGTCTAGGTCTCCAATGCTATTTGGAGACCTTTCTCTTTTATTTTTTTTAACAACTCCATTTCTCAACACCACTAGTTTTTACCTAAATTAGTTGTCCAATTTTTAGACATGTTGAGAATTTGTTTTATCATAATTTGCATTTCCATTATTTCTACACAGGTATTCGGACAACGAATCGAACCTCATTTTCGTGAAGCAGCTTACCCCTATTACATCTATTTGCCTCACGACAGCATTTTGAATAACAAGCCACCAGTGATGGTTTTCTTACATGGAAAAAGTTTATCAGGAACAAACTTGCAAAACCTCAAGAAATATGGTGTCATGAGTGAGATATTTAAAGGCCGTCACTTTCCAATGATTGTCATTGCTCCTCAAACGAACAACGGTTGGGATCCCAAATCGATCAAAAATGTCATCGACCACGTACGTGCACAGTACGACACAGATAGCTCACGATTGTATGTGATAGGCATGAGCATGGGAGGTTATGGAACAATTAATTTTACGGGTACTTATCCTCAAGAAGTTGCCGGAGCTGTTGCCATGTGCGGTGGTGGTGATGTCAGATTAGGAGAAGGTTTGGCTAGTGTACCACTTTGGATACGCCACGGTGATAAAGACTACGTTGTACCTCTAAGTGAATCACAAAAGATTGTCAATTCCATCAAGAAATTTACGGATAAAAACCTCATCTTTACCATCGACAAGGGGTTAAATCACGGGGATATGGAACGATTCTTTCGTGGTGAAGAACTGTACGAATGGTTGTTTAGACACCGAAAACCGCAACCGTAATCACAGGTGCATATTCAATTTAAATTTCGCTTTTGCCTTGATTCCTAAATAAGCGTCAGCAGGAATTCCAACCATTTGATTCGTTACAGCACTGGGATTTGGTGTATCAAAGACAGCTTCAACTACTAGGTGTTTAATAAGCTCCAATTGCTCAACAACCTCTTTAGTCAGCGGTAATTCGATGTTGCTCTTTTGGTGCATTATTCCTTGTGAATCAGGAGTTCCAAATAGTGATGAAACAATTGTTTGTTGTGCATTAATTACAGTAACCTCTTGAAAATACTCATCCAAAAAGATTATCTTTAACTTTCCTGCAAAAGGGAACGCATTATCCAAATCTAACTGTAAAATTCCGCTACCGAAATGTGTTTTATCTTTATCTTGTTTTAGGTTGATTGCAAATGTATCTCGAATCGTCAATGCATCCATTTGAATACTAAGCGGCATCTGAGCTTCAATTGCCAATCGCAATCTACTCTGAGGATACACTTCGTTCCAACCACCCGAAACATTACCCCAAGGATTAATTTTAATCTTATAAGCAATTTCGTTTCTCGCTCCTAAATTCTCAAAAAACTGTTCAATATTACTATTGTTCGACGTGAAATGAAGCACTTTACTAGCAGGTTGCATGTTCTCAAAACTTCCTGTAGGCTGATCAATCGTAAACGTATTACCGATCCCATTTCCACTTAAAGAAACTTCATTATTTTGTTTGTTGACACTCTTTAAGAAATGAATAACCCCTGAGGCGTCAATTTTGATTCCGTTTTCAAGTATCAACTTAACAGAAGCATTTTGAATATCAATCGTCCCACTAGTAATGTTGTTAAAGAAATCAATATTAAAGCTTGTCGTATCTTCTAAAATTCTATTTCCAAAATACCCACGAGCATAGCGCAGTTTAACATCTCTAAATTTTGCTTTAACATTGAAGAAATGATTATTTGTAACCGTAACAGGCTCTCCTCCTGGAGCCGACTTAATCTTAACTAACGATCTCAATTTGTTAAACGAATCTCCATTAACTCCCTTCAAATCAATTTGATATCCGTTTAAGTCCAACTGATCAGAAACTACTTTCGGATTTGCTTGCGTTCCACCATTGATATAAAACGTTCTCGACAAAGCGACTCCATTCTTTGTCACACCAGGCAATTCAATCGTAATATAAATTCCCGTTTGTACAGGGTTCGACAATTCGAAATCAATGAAACCTCCACTCAATTGAATCAACTTGAGTTCTAAATCTTGTAAATTCAACTCATGTTCTTCTACCACATTGTAGAATTCAAAACCTGGAGTAACGTTCAATCCTGACACATTCAAAGCAGTTGTACGATCAATTGTTGTATCGGGAATACTAACGATATCCGTCAAGGAGAAATCATATAAGTTGCGCTTTAAATTCAAATAATAATATCCTCCCTGAACTTCAATCGTCGAATCGTTAACCAGTTTACTTAAATCCAAACAATCATTGATTAACGGAACAACCCAGTCTGAATTCCAAGTTGCATCCTTTCTACATGAAACAACAACACTTAACGCGGTTGCAATTAGAACAATTCCAACCAATTTCAAACGAAGCAATTTCTTTTTCATGTAGCCTAAATTTTCTTTGAATTCTGAGTTAATTTCCATTTAAATAACGAAGGTCAAACAAAAAACGTTGTTACACACGTTCAATAATTGCGGCATAACCTTGTCCAACACCAATACACATTGTCACCAACGCATATTGCTTATTTGAACGTTGCAATTCTCTCGCTGCGGCCAACAATATTCTAGAACCACTCATTCCCAGTGGGTGACCTAAAGCGATAGCTCCACCATTTGGATTAATACGTGGATCGTTATCTGCTAATCCCATTTTACGTGTACATGCCAATACTTGAGCAGCGAATGCCTCATTCAATTCCAACACATCCATTTGATCTAGTGTCAAACCTGTACGCTTCAACACTTTCTCACTTGCATATACAGGTCCAATACCCATGATACGAGGCTCAACACCCGCTACTGCTCCACCAACGATACGTGCCATTGGTTTCAAATTTTGTTCCTTCACCGCACGCTCAGAAGCAAATAACAATGCTGCTGCTCCATCATTCAATCCTGAAGCGTTTCCTGCCGTTACAGTTCCAGTCTTTGTGAAAGCTGGTCGCAATCCTGCTAAACCTTCCAATGTTGTTGACGAACGAATAAACTCATCTTGGTTAAAAACAATAGGATCTTTTTTGCGTTGTGGAATAACCACATCTACAATCTCTCCTGCTAAAATGCCATTATCGCGTGCTACAGTCGCTTTTTGTTGCGACCACAAAGCAAACTTGTCTTGATCTTCACGGTTAATTTTATACAATTCAGCTAAGTTCTCAGCTGTATTCCCCATTGAGTCTGTACCGTACAATTCATCCATTTTTGGGTTAATAAAACGCCATCCAAATGATGTATCAAACATTTGAGAATCGCGCCCATACGCAGATGAAGCCTTTGAAATAACCCATGGTCCACGAGTCATATTCTCTACCCCACCAGCGATATAAAGATCTCCAGCTCCGTCTTTGATCGCTCGTGTTGCATTGATAGCAGCTGCTAATCCAGAAGCACATAAACGGTTAACAGTTTCTCCAGCAACTTGGTAAGGTAACCCAGCTAATAATCCAGCCATTCTCGCGACGTTTCGGTTATCCTCCCCTGCTTGGTTAGCACAACCTAAAATAACATCTTCAATCAACATCGGATCAAGATTTGGAAACTTATCCATCAATCCTTTGATAGCAATTGCAGCTAAATCATCTGTTCTAACTGGAGCTAAAGTTCCTCCAAAATTTCCTATTGCTGTGCGTACACCGTCGATTAAATATACTTCTTGAGACATGTTAGTTTTATATTTTCAATTTTTGAGTTGCTAAAATACAATTTTTCACTCGTTGATAACAGAAAAATACGTTTAAGTTTCCAATATTATGTTATATTTAAAGGTTCATTACTAACTCATAAATTTATGAAAACAATACAGTACGTTGTAGTAACGGTGTTTTCTCTTGCTAATAGTTCTGCATTTTGTCAAATAGACGAATTAACACCGCAAGAAAAACAATACCGTGATTCAATTACAGCACTTAATTTATCCAATGCAGCTATTGCTAACAGTCAAACTGCATACAACGATGGAATCCAAGCATTCTCAGAGGGAAACTATAACAAAGCATTGGATTTATTCAAAAGATCGGTTTCGTTTGACGCCAATTTCACCGGCGCAATCTACAACCAAGGTATCACTGAAAATGAATTAGGTAAATTCAATGATGCCATTCAAACCTTTACTTCATTAATAACAAAGAATCCAAACTACTCGAAAGCATACTTTCAACGTGGGAAAGCTTATCAAGGTCTAAAAGATTATTTGAATGCTGAATTGGATTATGACAAAGCAATAACACTTGATCCAACGAATCCAAAAGCGTATTACAACTACGGTACACTGAAATTCTTGCAGTACGACTACAAAGCTGCAATTACTCATTTTTCAAAAGCAATTGATTTGGACAAAAACTTTGCGTTTGCATACAACGACCGAGGTAGTTGTCACCGCATGCTTGGAGATTATCCGAAAGCATTAGCTGATTATCAAGAAGCGGAAAGAAGAAACCCAAAATTGGCGTTTGTGCTCAACAACATTGGTACAACTAAAAAGAAAATGAAAGATTTCGCTGGATCTATGGCAGCTTATAACCAAGCTATTAACATTGATCCAAATTTCTATTTAGCTTACAACAATCGCGGTGTTTCTCAACTGGAAAATAACAAGTTGGAAGATGCTAAAAAAGACTTTGAAAAAACATTGTCAATTAATCCAAAATATGCTCCAGCAGCTTCAAATTTGAGCGCTCTCTACTTCAAACAAAAAAATTATGAGAAAGCACTCGAATACGCTAAAAAAGCAATTGAATTGGATCCGAACTATGCAGGTGGATATGTCAACAGTGGAAATGCAAAAGAAATGCTGAGAGACATGGAAGGTGCTTGCAACGATTGGCACAAAGCGAGTCAACTAGGAGCCGAAAATGGGAATACTTACTACTCTTCTAACTGTCAATAAAACAGCATTATGAAAACATTATTTACAATCATATTCGCAGGCTTGACTCTTGCCTCATTGGCTCAGAACGTCGATTTCAAAGCTGCAAATTTCAAAGACGATAAAGATGGTCTAAAAAAAGCAACGGATGCCATCAAAACCGGAGAAGGTTTTTTCTCAACTGCTAACAATGCCATTTTCTCGGTACAAAACCCAGGAAATAATTACAAAAAAGCATTGGCTCAGTTTGAAATTGCTCAAAAATTCAATCCAAACAATGCATTAAACAATTTGAGAATCGGAATTTGTCACTTCTACTCAACGGATCCTAAAAATGGAATCAGCTATACTAAAAAAGCATACGAGTTAGATAAATCATGCGACCCATTCATGGAGTATTACTATGGCTATGCGTTGCAATTGGAAGGAAAATTTGATGAAGCCTTGAAAGCTTATGCGGCTTTTGAAGCTAACTACAAAAAGGCTGACCAATTCTCAAAATTCGTCACACTCCATGTCAACGAATGTAAAAATGCTAAGGCCGCTATCGCAAATCCAATTCGTGCTTGGGTTGACAATGTTGCTGACTTAAACTCACCTTACGACGACTTTGCACCTTCTATCACAACTGATGGTGGTGAAATCATTTTCACATCAAATCGTCCAAATGGGAAAAGTCCGAATGAGGTTGGGGTACACGATCACGATATCTATACTTCCAGTGCAAATGGATTGAAATGGGCGCAACCAACACCAATCAAAGGGAATGTCAACACCCCTGCTGATGATGTGTCAAATAACATTAGTTATGACGGTACAAAAATGTTGATTCACCGCGAAGAAAACGGTCAAACAGATATCTACGAAAGTATTTTATCTGGAGCAAATTGGGGAACCCCTACAAAATTACATTTCCAAATTTCGTCTGATCGATCAAATGAAATCTATGGAGCTTATTCAAATGACGGATGGAGTATCTTTTTTGCGAGAGATAACGCTTCGCGTAACACGGGATATGACATCATGTACTCATCTATGCAAAGTAAGATCACCAAAGATTTCAAAGCTGCAACAATGATTTCTGAAGTCAACACAGGGTTTAACGACGGACCTATTTATCTCCATATCGACGGTGAAACGATGTACATCGCAGCACAAGGAAGAGCATCGATGGGAGGATACGATATCTTTGTTTCAAAGAAAGTTCAAGGAGCTTGGACAACGCCTAAAAACTTAGGTTATCCAATCAACACTCCTTATGACGATTTCTTTTTTGCCACAACGGCTAATGGTAAGTTTGCCTATATCGCATCCAATCGAGATGGAGGAAAAGGAGGTTATGACATTTACAAAGTAACTTTCTGGGGAGACGACAAATTACCACATATCGAAACAGAAGATTATTTGCTAGCTTCTGCCATTATGCCTATTAAAGACAATCAAGTTGAGGCCAAAGTAGATGTAAATAGAAAGTCGTTTACGGTTTTTAAAGGAAAAACAATTGATGAAATGACTAAAAAA
>DATGOZ010000354.1:0-2308 GCA_035305395.1 Taishania sp.
GCCGTTATTGATTTTGAACGAAGAGAAGAGATATCTTCTATTGCCATGAATTTTATTCAAACAAGAAGGCAGCGGGTGTTTTATCCCGAAAAATTAATTATATCCGTCTCTGATAACGGGAAAAATTACAGAGAGATTGGAGTCGTTAAAAATCAGTCTGCTAAAGCAGATTCTTCTTCACAGAATCAAAAATTTGAATTGAAATTAGCGAAACCAATCATGGCACGTTATATCCAAGTTAAGGCCGCTATTTCGGATGATAAATTTATCTTGACTGACGAAATTATCATTTACTAATTTTTAAGCTAGTACAAAACGAAATTTAACTTGCTATTAAATAGCTTGACTCCCATAGATTAATTCCAAATAAATTAAACTTATGTAAAAATAATAATGTAACTTTGCACTCCGACAAAGCAGTCGGAATAATCCCTCTCAACAAGGCAAACGCTGTCTGCAAAAGTCCAAAGAATTAATAGTATTTAACTTTTGAATAGAAAAAATAATGCCTAAAAACACCTCCATCAATTCGGTATTAATCCTTGGATCAGGTCCTATTGTTATTGGTCAAGCATGTGAATTCGATTATTCGGGATCCCAAGCAGCTTTATCATTAAAAGAAGAAGGAATTAGTGTATCCATCATCAACTCTAACCCGGCTACAATTATGACAGATAATGTCGTAGCTGATCATGTTTATTTACTACCATTAACCTGCGAAAGTATTGAGCAGATTCTTCAGGAACGACAAATTGATGCCGTATTGCCAACAATGGGTGGACAGACCGCATTAAATTTATGCATTGAGGCTTCTGAACTTGGTTTATGGGAAAAATACAATATCAAAGTTATTGGTGTAGATGTAGCAGCTATTGAGAAAACGGAAAATAGAGAAGAATTCCGTAAATTAATGGTTGAAATCGGAGTAGGTGTAGCGAATTCTAAAATTGCCAATTCATTTTTGGAAGGAAAAGAAGCTGCCCAAATTATTGGATACCCACTGGTCATTCGCCCTTCATACACCTTAGCAGGAACCGGAGGTGGTTTCGTACATAAAAAAGAAGACTTTGACGCAGCATTAAACAGAGGATTGCATGCCTCTCCAACTCATGAAGTATTGGTGGAACAAGCTGTATTAGGATGGAAAGAGTTTGAGCTTGAGTTATTACGCGATGCGAACGACAATGTAATCATCATTTGTACCATTGAAAATTTCGATCCAATGGGCATACATACAGGAGATTCCATTACTGTTGCTCCCGGCATGACTCTCTCAGACAAATGCTACCAAGACATGCGTAATCAGGCAATTAAAATGATGCGTTCCATCGGGAATTTTGCAGGTGGTTGTAATGTTCAGTTTTCTGTTAACCCAGAAAATGAAGAGATTATTGCTATCGAAATAAATCCACGTGTTTCAAGATCTTCTGCATTAGCCTCTAAAGCTACGGGTTATCCTATTGCTAAGATAGCTGCCAAGCTGGCCATCGGGTACAATTTAGATGAACTTCAAAATCAAATTACGAAAACTACCTCAGCATATTTTGAACCAACATTAGACTATGTAATTGTCAAAGTTCCTCGATTTAACTTTGATAAATTCAAAGGAGCTAACAAGGAACTTGGTCTACAAATGAAAGCAGTAGGTGAAGTGATGGCGATTGGACGTACGTTTATCGAAGCATTACAAAAAGCTGCTCAGTCCCTAGAAACTGGCCGGTCAGGTTTAGGTGCTGATGGTCGTCAGTCTCGTGACTTAGAAGAAATTATGCACAGTTTAGAGCATCCGAGTGCTGATCGTTTATTCCATATCAAAGATGCATTTGAATTAGGAGTGCCTTTAGAATCAATCAGAAAAGCAACACTAATTGACAAATGGTATTTACTACAAATCCAGGAATTAGTTCAGTTAGAAACAGAACTTCGCCGTTATCAATTGAATAACATACCAAAAGACTTCTTTATCACCCTAAAACAAAAAGGATATTCGGATGTCCAAATATCTTGGTTATTAGGAAATTGTTCGGAAGATCAGGTGTACAACCGTAGAAAAGAATTGGGTATCCAGCGAGTTTACAAAATGGTAGACACTTGTGCTGCAGAATTTCCTGCTCAGACGCCCTATTATTATTCCACTTTTGAAGAGGAAAATGAATCAATTTCATCAGATCGTAAAAAAATCATCGTGCTAGGTTCAGGTCCAAACCGCATTGGACAGGGTATTGAATTTGATTACTCATGTGTTCACGGGTTATTAGCAGCAAAAGAAGCAGGTTATGAGGCTATCATGGTTAATTGTAACCCTGAG
>DATGOZ010000355.1:0-2712 GCA_035305395.1 Taishania sp.
TTTGACCTCCACAGTTTGCATGAAAGTATGAATCAATTAATTGTTTGTTTTCATCCAACATGACACTTCCTGAAGTTGATTGAACAGCTTCTTTGATAGTAGGTGTAAATCGTATCATACTGTGGTATGCTTGACAATGCACACGATCACACAATGAGAAACCTTCCTTACTGTGTTTGTTTACATATTTCAATGCATAGGTTCTACTCATGAGCGCTTGAACCTTGTAATATTCGAGATGTTGTCCACCTCCACCTTCCGATTCAACAACACCTGATAGGTAATTGTCTATGTCAACCAAATTGACGATGGTTATTGCTCCATTGGCAACAGTAAATTCAAAATCGTCTTCGTATTTACGTGATTTAATGCTTGAATTAGATCGTGGATCTAATGTGATTGATGAGCCAAGATTGTTTTGGATGAGGTTGATTTTGGAAAATAAGCCTTTGTCAACAACTCCTAATTTCAGACGGAGAAATTTCCCTTCAACACTGATGTCAACAAATTCGTTCGGTAAGATGGAACCAAAATGAGAAGTGTCTGCATATATTGCATAACTCCCAACGTTGTAAGCTGCAATAATTCGTTTTATCGAGTAATCTCGAAACACACCAATTCGCATTTGCTGTGCAAGCAACGAATATGTCGAAATTGTCAATATGAAAATTAATAGCAACTTTTTCATGCTACAAAATTACAGGTGATTGAGTTATATGTTAAGTGTTTACTTATTAGTTTTCAACACCGCTTGTGCAATTTGTTTACTTGCTCCTCCTCCTCCTAGAAGTTGTTTGAGCTTTCTATATTCTTCTAATTGTTTCTCTCGTTTTAACCCACCCTTAATTAATTGTTTAAGTTCTTGTGCAATTGATGAAGGGTTACATTCTTGTTGAATAAGTTCTTTGACAACTTCTTTGTCCATAATTAGATTGACCAATGAAATGTATTTGATTTTAATCAATTGTTTAGCAATCAAATAGGATATTGGCGATCCGATATAACAAACCACTTCAGGAACTTCAAAAAGTGCTGTTTCCAATGTTGCAGTACCTGATGTAACAACTGCAGCTTCACTATTTGAAAGTAGGTCGTATGTTTGATTGTATACAATACGAATATTTGGCTTGTTTTTCAAAAAAGGTTCATAATATGCTTGATCCAAGCTCGGTGCACCTGCGATGACAAATTGGTAGCCTTCAAATTGTTTGATTGCTTCCAACATGATTGGCAGTTTTTTGGATACTTCTTGCTTTCTGCTTCCTGGAAGAATGGCAATAATAGGACTGTCTGATAGCTGATTTTTTGAAATAAATGCAGATTCAGAATGGTTCTCTTTGTATTGCTCAATGGCATCAAGTAGAGGGTGACCGATGTATGTTACATCATAATCGAATTTTTTGTAGAAATCCTTTTCAAATGGTAAGATTACATACATTTCGTCTACCACTTTCTTGATTGTGTGAACACGATTTTGTTTCCAAGCCCATACTTGTGGAGAAATGTAATAGATAACCTTGATTCCTTCTTTCTTTGCCCATTCTGCAATACGCAAGTTGAATCCTGGATAATCGATGAGGATAATAGCGTCAGGTTTGTATGCAAGGATATCTTTTTTGCAAAATGATAAATTTCCTAAGATTGTTTTGAGATTCATGAGAACTTCCACAAATCCCATAAATGCTAATTCTTTGATGTGTTTTACACGATTGGAGTTTATTTTAGACATTTCATCACCACCCCAAAATCTAAAATCACATGCAGGATTGATTTCCAACATTGCTTTCATCAGATTACTAGCATGTAAATCTCCTGAAGCTTCTCCTGCTATGATATAGAATTTTTGATCCATCAAAGTATGAATTTAAATAATAAAACAGCTAATAAATCCAAAACAGTTGCCATGATTAGTCCTTGACCGAATGCCCATTTTCCTCTTTTCAAGGCTACAAAGTGAAAAAATGGAAGAATTCCGATCGCAGAAAGAGATAAAAC
Source organism: Taishania sp. (assembly GCA_035305395.1). Lineage (GTDB taxonomy): Bacteria > Bacteroidota > Bacteroidia > Flavobacteriales_D > Crocinitomicaceae > Taishania. The sequence continues at coordinate 1,996 of DATGOZ010000355.1, forward strand.
TTTGGCTGTAAATCCATGTAGATGGATAAAGCGTTTGAAATTTAAATCGTATGGAGTACTTGATTGAAGTCCAAGAATTCCTATAACAATTAGTGCAGAGACTAAAATGATTACAATTCCAATCAGTAAACCTTTTGTTTGTTCTGTAGTCCAGTTTCTTAAATTCATTTTTTCCACGTTTTTAGTTGATCAATAACTTGATGTGCAGTCATATCAAAATGTGTTGGTACAATAGTCGCATATCCTTCGTTGATGAAATGTAAATCTGTATCTTTTGCAACTTCAATTTCTTGAAATTTACCTGTCAACCAATAGTATGAGTGTCCAAAAGGATCTTTGCGTTCTTCAAAACGGTCATCCCAATATGCAGCAGCTTGTTTACAAAATTCAATTCCCTTAATTTCGTTAGCGGGAATATTTGGAACGTTTACATTCAAACAGACGTGATGTGGAAATTCATTTTGTAGAACCATCGTTGTAACTTTTTCTACAATTGTTTGAGCTCCAGAAAAATCAGCATCAGCACTAAAATCACACAATGAAAATCCAATTGATGGGATATTTTCCATAGCTCCTTCTACAGCTGCAGACATGGTTCCTGAGTACAATACATTCGTTGAAAAATTCGCCCCATGATTGATTCCTGAAACAAGTAAGTCTGGTTTTTGTTTTAAAACTTCGTAAATTCCAAGTTTAACACAATCTACTGGAGTACCT
>DATGOZ010000356.1:0-8726 GCA_035305395.1 Taishania sp.
CTTTTTAGCATTCCATCTTCTCGGTAACAGATCGTAATCTCAGGATCGTAGATAGGACATTCTCCTAATGTAGCTCCCATGTTGCGATATGTTGGCCATTGAGATTCCTTGATGGTCATCGTAACTTTCGTTCTACCTTGAGGGACGCATACAATGATATCGTTATCTACAACTTCAGGACATTTGCCTAATGTTGCTCCCATTTTCTGGTAAGTTGGCCATTGAGATTCTTTGATGATTTTTGTTTCTTTTTTGTTGCCATTTGGAACACAAATTTCAATTTCATTGTCAATCGATTCAATACAAGCACCTTTTTTAGCCCCTTGTTTTTCGTAATTAGGCCATTCAGATTCTTTAATTGTCAATGTGACATTTTTTCCTCGTTGACTCAAACAAATTTGGATATTCTTATCTTCTATTACTGGAGGACAAGCACCTTTTGTTGCGCCCATTTTTTCGTAATTAGGCCATTGAGACTCTTTAATCTTAATGGTTTTCTTAATGCGATTTTCTGTGATACAAATTTCAATTTCATTATCCACAACAGGAGGATCTAATGTTGTAATGTGACAAGATTTTGTTTTACTTCCATATGCATTATTGGCTGTAATTTCCACATAATAATTGGAAGAGTATCCCATCCTAACACTGTATTCAAAACTGAACCCATTATTGATTCTTGTATAAACAACATTTGTTTGAACTGTGCCTTGTGCAATAAATTGTATTTGACTTGTTTCGGTAACTCCTGTAATGTTTCCTGTGAATTTTACTAATCCTGCATTAATGGTTGTTCCACATTTGCTTGTAAACGTTACATTTGGTTTTTCTCCAGACACCACTAGAGGATCTTGAAGTGTGATGTTTGTTGTGTAGTTAGTTTCCCCACAATTGTTACTAGCCACTAATTGAATAACGTTATTTCCTTTCGTTAGATTGATGGACTTTTTGTAAAGTTTTGTCGATCTATTATAAGATGCACTTGTTACTAAATTACCATTTACATATAAATCCACATCAGAAGCGTTATTGATACCATTAATTAGTGCTTCAATATTCATCGATGCTGTTGTAGTTGTGCTATTAGGACTTGGTGATTTCCAAGTGATCGTAGGCTTATCACATGGTTTTGTGAAAGAAATTGTTGCTGAATTACTAGCATACCCACACTCGTTAGAAGCGTTGATTTCGATGATATTACTTCCTTGTGCTAGTTGAATCGACGCAGTTAATAATCCTGTACTAAAATTATAATTGTAATTCGAAATCAATACATTATTCAGTTTAACAGAAATGTTGTTCGAAGAAGTAACATTTGAAACGGTTGCTTGTAACGTGTAATTCTCAGAGTTTGAAGTTGTTCTTGCTCCTGAAGGATTGTGTAATGTGATAATTGGATCATTACAAGGTTGGCCGTATTCTACATCAAAATTTTGGTCACTTGTACCACAGCTATTTGTAGCTCTGATATAAATAGAATTTTTCCCTTTTGAAAGAGTCAACGATTTTTTGAACAAATTGTTGCTATATGTCCCAACACTTTGTTTTTGTCCGTTTAGATAAACTTCAACTTGATTAGCGTTTGTAATGTTGTTTACAGTTGCTGTTATGTCAAATCGGTTTGTAGTTACAAAAGTATTTTGACTATTATTAACATATAAATACGGAGTTGGACATTGTCTGTTGTAGTTCAAATAAATCGTTTGAGTATGTGAACCACAGTTGTTGTTTGCAATTATTTGAATAGAATTGTTTCCATCATTTAATTTAACAGTCGAAGTCAAAATTCCCGTAACCGTATTGTAATTGAAATTGCTTGATTGCTGACCGTTGATGTAAAATTGTACTAATCCACCATCTAAATTGTCAATTTTTGCTTGAACATTAATTGAAGGATTTGTCGCATTTGTGTGACTTGTATTTGGATTAGTGAATGCTACAACTGGTTTATTGCATTCAGGTACATAGTTTACATAAACAGTTTTTTGGTCACTTCCACACTCGTTTGTAGCTGTAATTACAATCGTATTGATTCCAGTTTGTAATTGGAACTGAGCTCGTAGCTGACGATTGTTGTTGAATGTGTAATTTCCTGTTTGAATACCATTCAATGTCAGTGAAATCTGATCCCTATTTGTATTTTGAAGATTTGCCGCTAATTGAAAAAGCGATTCATTGACAGTGGAATTAGAATTTGTTACCAAAGAAATTTTAGGACTAACACATGGTGTGTTAACAGGATCTGTAATCACAGGATTATGTGTCACATTTTCATCTGTGTATACACGAGATTTTGCTCTATTCAAGTAGATTTTTAAATAGAGGTTTGTATAGTGGTAAATATCTGTTTTATATTTTCCTTTATTACTAACCACTCCGTCGAAATAATCAACTCCTGTAAACGTTGTTTTGTGTTCAATTCCAAGAGCAACATTTGGACTTACATAGTATCCAAGTCCAACACCTAAATGTCCCATTAATTTGGCATTGATACGATTATGGCTATAGTCTAGGTCTGATTCAAAATCGTTGTTGATGAACTTTTTAACTTCACCTTTACTATAGTCAGCTAAGAAGTTGTAATTATACAGATAATCGTACTCGTCGAAAAGATCACCTCTCGCTCTGAAAAAACTAAGTCCAGCACCGCCAAAAATGTATGGATCCCAGCCAGTACGTTCAATTAGGCGATTAAGGTGAATCGATAATTCCAAATTAAGTTCATGCGACTTAGTTTGGAAATTATTTATTGAATAACCTAAATACGTTTTGTAGTCTGTTGGATTTTGACTCAAGGTTGTATTGGTGTAGTCATCAAATCCAGAAGGTTTTGAATCCAAACCTCTCCAAGCACCACCTAAATAGCGCAGTTTTAAATCATAACTAAAGATGTTGCCGTAATTGTAATTAAATGTTCTACCGAAAACCAATCCCCATCCGTAAAATGTGCGATTGTTGACATCTGTATGCTGCCAAGTAGCTCCTACATTTGCTCCCAAGAACCAAGGTGAAACACGGTCGTAGTTGAGACGTTGAGAAAAGCTGAAGTTGATAGCAATTAGCAGTAGAAAAACTTGCAAAGTAAAATTTCGAATCATAAGAATAAGTTTATCTATTATTAAGATGGCGTATCCATTTATTGTGCCAAAAAAATAAAAAATGTTGATTTTCAATTTTTTTGGTTTGATTTTTAACCAAGGGCAAATTTGCAAAATTTAAAATAAATAGGAATTAAAAAAATGGTTTTATGGTCTAAAATGATGGATAGAGATGAAATATCCATGTTTGAGCGACATATTGTCAGTGAAACCATCTTTAAAAATGACAAAATGTTTCATTTCGCACAATGGCATAGTATTGGTGAAATGGTCATCGAACAATTTTAAATTTAATTAATTTCATATGTCAATATCATTTAAACCTTTGGCAGATCGCGTTCTAGTGGAGCCGGCGCCAGCAGAAGAAAAAACAGCAAGTGGAATTATCATTCCTGACACAGCGAAAGAGAAACCATTGAAAGGAAAAGTGATTGCTGCGGGTAATGGTAAGAAAGATGAGCCAATGACAGTTAAAGTTGGTGATGAGGTATTGTATGGCCAGTATTCTGGTACTGAAATTAAATTAGATGGTAAGGCATATTTGATTATGCGCGAATCCGATATTTATGGTATTTTTTAATTAAACATTTAAAAAGGAAGAAACATGGCAAAGGAAATATATTTTGATGTTGAGGCACGTGAAAAGTTGAAAAGAGGAGTAGACGCTTTAGCAAATGCAGTAAAAGTTACATTAGGTCCAAAAGGAAGAAATGTTGTTATTGGTAAGAAGTTTGGAGCTCCTCATGTAACAAAAGATGGTGTTTCTGTTGCTAAAGAAATTGAATTGAAAGATTCAATTGAGAATATTGGAGCGCAAATAGTTAAGGAAGTTGCTTCAAAAACAGCGGATATTGCAGGGGATGGAACAACTACAGCAACAGTATTGACGCAAGCAATCATCACTGCAGGATTGAAAAATGTTGCAGCTGGAGCTAATCCAATGGATTTAAAAAGAGGTATTGATAAAGCGGTAGCTGAAATAGTTAAATCGTTAAAGACAATTTCTAAAGAAGTTGGATCTGATAATGATAAAATTAAGCAGATTGCTACAATCTCTGCAAATAATGATGAGACAATTGGTGCATTGATTGCCGAAGCAATGAAAAAAGTAGGTAACGAAGGTGTAATCACTGTTGAAGAAGCAAAAGGAACTGAAACAGAGGTGAAAACTGTTGAAGGAATGCAATTCGACAGAGGTTATTTGTCTCCTTACTTCGTAACAAATACGGAGAAAATGATTGCAGAATTGGATCGTCCTTACATCCTTATCTACGATAAGAAAATTTCAAACATGAAGGAATTGCTTCCAATCTTGGAACCAGTTGCGCAGTCAGGGAAACCATTGTTGATTATCGCAGAAGATGTTGACGGTGAAGCTTTGGCTACATTGGTTGTAAACCGTATCCGTGGAGCATTGAAAATTGCTGCAGTAAAAGCACCAGGATTTGGAGATAGAAGAAAAGCAATGTTAGAAGATATTGCAATCTTAACTGGTGGTCAAGTTATCGCGGAAGAAAGAGGTTATACATTGGAAAATGCTACTTTGGAAATGTTGGGTACAGCAGAGAAAGTAGAGATTGACAAGGATAACACGACAATTGTAAACGGTTCTGGTAAAAAAGAAGATATCGATTTGAGAGTTAATCAAATTAAAGCACAAATCGAGTCAACAACTTCTGACTATGACCGTGAGAAATTGCAAGAACGTTTGGCTAAATTAGCTGGTGGTGTTGCAGTGTTGTATGTTGGTGCTACAACAGAGGTTGAAATGAAAGAGAAAAAAGACCGTGTTGATGATGCATTGGCAGCAACAAGAGCCGCTGTTGAAGAAGGAATTGTTCCTGGAGGAGGTGTTGCGTTGATTAGAGCAATTGATGCACTTGAAAACTTGAAAGGAGCAAATGAAGACGAAACAACAGGTATTTTAATTGCAAAAAGAGCAATTGAAGAACCATTACGCCAAATTGTTGCAAATGCAGGAGGCGAAGGAGCTGTAATTGTTCAAAAAGTGCGTGAAGGTAAAGATGATTTCGGTTACAATGCACGTACAGATAAATTCGAGAACTTATATGAAGCTGGTGTAATTGATCCAACGAAAGTTACTCGTATTGCAATTGAAAATGCTGCCTCTATTGCTTCTTTATTATTGACTACTGAAGCAGTTATTGCTGATGAGCCAGAAGTTGAAGGAGCTCATTCTCATGGAATGCCAGGAGGAATGCCAGGAATGATGTAATAGTTAATTGCAAATTGGAAATTCACTTTTCATTTTGCGGAAGAATATAAAGAGTCAACTCATGTTGACTCTTTTTCCATCTCTACTTTGCCGCACAAGCGGGTAAGATGAGATGTTTATATAAAAGAAAAGCCTTTCAGATTATTCAGAAAGGCTTTTCGTTTTTATTGAGTTTTCTTTATGGATAAATCATTAAAAAGATGAAGGCAAATAAGTTTACCAAAAGTACAACTCCATAAACTACATTTGATTTTCCGCTATTTAATGAAAGCATTACCGTCATTACTGATAACATCAATAAGATTATAGATTTTATATCAAGTCCTAGAATAATAGGCATGTCATATACGATACAAACGATTGAAACAGCTGGTATCGTTAATCCAATACTTGCAAGAGCTGAACCAAGAGCAAGGTTTAGACTTGTCTGTAAGCGGTTGTTTTTTGCAGCAATAATAGCGGCAATAGCTTCTGGAAGTAAAATTATCGCAGCGATAATTACTCCAACTAGCGACTTAGGAAGATTGAAGCTGATGATCATATCTTCAATTGTTGGGGTGAGTGTTTTTGCTAAGAGTACAACGATGAGTAAGCTGACAATTAGAAAAACTAAACTTGTGTAGAATTCCTTGTTGGGAATTTGAATAGGCTCACAATTATCTTCATCTTCGTTTTCATCAACAGTTAAAAAGTACTGTCTATATCTTCTCGTTTGAGCAAACAAAAAGAACCCATATATAATGATGCATGCTATCGAAGCGAAGATCAATTGAGGGTAGGAGTAATAGGATCCTTTTACACTATTTGTAAAGGTTGGAAATACCAAGGTGAATACAATAATGGAAACGAGTGATATGAGTGCGATATTGACTGAGTAGGGAGAAAACTTTTGTTCGTAATGTCGTGTAGATCCGATAAAGATACACAGACCAATAATACCATTAAAGATAAGCATGGCAGCTGCATAGACGGTGTCGCGAGCTAAGGAAGCAGCATTTTCACCTTCGCTGATCATCAACGATACGATGATTGAAACTTCTATAACTGTGATGGACACTGCCAAAATGATTGTCCCAAATGGTTCACCTACTTTTTCTGCAATTATTTCAGAGTGGTGAACTGCGGACATAACGCTTCCGATTAATAATAATCCTGCTAAAAATTCCCAAAAGATTGACTGATTGATAATGCCCGAAAAATAGAGTATCCAGGCTAGAATTGGTAAAGTAATGGTCCATTGAAAAACTTTTCTCATTTTCTAGTTTTTAAAATTTGCCTCAAGATAGTTATTTTAGTTGTATCGGGAAAATAAGTGATGCGAGTATGTCAATCACAATGCAAATACAAAGTATAAATGAATCAAAAAAAATAATTCAAAATATTTGCATTATTTAAAATAATGTTATCTTTGCAGTCCCGAAGCAATTTGGGGGTAAAACTGAACGCGTTTTATCATTGACATAGAATATGCGGATGTGGTGAAATTGGTAGACACGCTAGACTTAGGATCTAGTACCGTGAGGTGTGCGGGTTCGAGTCCCTCCATCCGCACTTTAAAAATGTTTGAATGGTGTAAGCGGGTCTTATGCCATTTTTTATTTAATTAAATTCATAATAAAATGAAAGTAGTTCGCGAAGATATTGATGCGTTAAATGCAGTGTTAAAAGTTCAAATAGAAGCTGCTGATTACCAAACTGAGGTAAAAAAGCAGTTAGAAAAATACAGAAAAACAGCTAAAATTCCAGGATTCCGTCCAGGAACAGTTCCAATGTCATTAATTCAAAAACAATATGGGAAAGCTGTTTTGGCAGAAGAAATGAACAAAATCGTTAACAACGCTTTATACTCTTTCATTCAAGAAAATAAAATTAGCATTTTAGGAAACCCAATTCCAAAAGAAGGTTCTGATGTCAAAGGTGATTTCGATAATCCAGATACTTTCGAATTTGAATATGAGATAGGTTTGTCTCCAGAGATTAAAGTGGAATTGTCGTCTAAAAGTAAATTTGACTATAACAAGGTTAAGGTTGACGACGAATTAGTAGGTAAGCAAATTGATGATTTACGCCGTCGTTATGGTAAATTGATTTCTGTTGATCAGGTTGCTGAAACAGATATGATTTTAGGTCAATTTGTTGAATTAAACGATGATGAAACAATCAAAGAAGGTGGAGTAATGAATTCATCTACTATCTCTGTTGAATTTGTTGAAGATAAAGCAACTAAAAAGGAATTAGTAGGTAAAAAAGTTGGAGATAAAGTTGTTGTAGATCCGGCTAACGTTTCAAGAGGAGGTAAGGATACTGCAGCAATGCTCGGATTAAAAGCAGAGCAGTTGGATACAATTTCAAACAAATTTCAATTGACAATTACTGAAATTAAGCGTATTGAATTGGCTGAGTTGAACGAAGAATTGTTTAACAAGTTGTTTGGTGAAGGTGTTGTTAAAACAGAAGCAGAATTGAAAGAAAGAATTGCAGAAGATTTGAAAAATATGTTTGCAAATGATTCTGACCGTTTATTGACAAAATTCGTTTACGAAGAGTTGATGAAATCAACAAAAGTAGAATTGCCAGATGCTTTCATGAAACGTTGGATTAAAATGTCGAACGAAAAACCAATTACTGACGAGCAAATTGAAGCAGATTACAATGCATATGCTGATAATTTGAAGTGGCAGTTGATTCAAGGTGAAATCTTCAAAGCAAACGAAATCAAATTGGATAATGCTGAAGTAATCGACTTTACAAAAGGATTGTTGGTAAACAATTATGCTCAGTATGGTTTGCCTGCTCCAAGTGATGAAGAGTTGACGAAGAGTGCAATGCAGGTATTACAAAACAAAGAGGAAGTTAATAGAATTTATGATATGTTAGCTGAATCTAAGTTGACTAAGTACTTCAAAGAAACTGTTAAGTTAAACGAAAAAGAAGTTTCTTATGATGAATTCTTAGCATTAGCGAATGCATAATTAATTTACGATTATAGTATGAGGAAACCCGGAATGTAAATTTCGGGTTTTTTTTATATACATTTGGATCATAATTTATTAAACAAATGAATCGACTATTATTTGTTTTGGTTTTTGTATTAGGAACTTCAACTACTTATGCTCAATCGGATTATTTGAAATTTAGACCTTATAAACCATACACGTGGATGATTGGTGCAGGTTGGAGTTTCATTGATGGTGATTCACATGCTTATACCGATATTTTTCATCGCTGTTTGGAGATGAAAGCGATGTATTATCCGTCTCATTTGTCGATTAATCGTTACTTAAAGCACGGTTTTAGTTTAGAATTAGGATTGTCATACAATAAGTTTAACTTAGAAATTGATACACTTACACATGTTGTTGTAAATCGATTCAGTGGCGATATCAATTGTA
>DATGOZ010000357.1:0-4301 GCA_035305395.1 Taishania sp.
AAATTCAATCCCGAATATTGGAATTATGCGAAACTTATTTCGGGAACTTTGAGATATGGAATGCCTATTGAAAAGGTTGTTGAGTTGATTAACAGTCTCCAATTAGAAGGAAACATCAACAACTGGAAAAATGGAGTTGCACGTGCATTAAAACGTTACATCCCAGGTTGTAATGACGAAGAATAAAATTTGAAATAACATTAATATAATAACACACTTTAGTAACCATGAGCATCTTTGACAAAAGAGTTAATTACAAACCTTTCGAGTATCCTGAAGTATTAAAATTCACGGAGGCTATCAACAAATCATTTTGGGTTCACAGCGAGGTTGACTTCACAGCTGACACGCAAGATTTTCACTCTAACTTATCTTTAGCCGAACGTACTGCTATCAAACACAGTTTATTAGCAATTGCACAAATTGAAGTTGCAGTAAAAACGTTTTGGGGGAATATCTACCACCACTTCCCAAAACCAGAATTTAATGGATTAGGAAGTACATTCGCTGAATGTGAATTTAGACACTCAGAAGCATATTCGCGTTTACTTGACGTGTTAGGTTACAACAATGAATTCCAAAAATTGATGGAAATTCCTGTAATCAAACAACGTGTTGAATATTTAGGATCTGTATTACAAGACACTAAATCAGACGACAAGAAAAAGTATGTTATCTCTTTGATTTTGTTCTCAATTCTCATTGAAAACGTTTCTTTATTCAGTCAATTTGCAATCATCCTTTCGTTTACACGCTTTAAGGGATACATGAAAAACGTAAGTAACATCATTGCATGGACTTCTGTTGATGAGCAAATTCACGCAAACGCTGGAATTTACATTGTAAATCAAATCAAAACTGAATTCCCTGATTTCTTCGATAGTGAAACAATGGCATTAATCCGTAAAAATGTAGAAGAATCAATTGAGGTTGAGCGTCAAATTTTGGATTGGATTTTCATCGAAGGTGAAATTGACATCATCAACAAACATGATTTATTAAACTTCATGAAATTCCGCGTTGATGAAAGCATGAAACAAATTGGATTTGGTCCTATTTTCAACGTTACACAATCGGAATATCAACCAATGAGCTGGTTCGAAGAGGAAGTTTTTGCAAATAGCTTAGATGATTTCTTCGCAAAGAGACCTGTGGACTATACAAAACATGATAAAAGCATTACAGCAGACGACTTATTTTAAATAACCTAACAAAAATAGCATAATGGAAAGATTGTGGTGGAAAAACTCTGAAAGCGAACAAATCTTAAATCGCGGATATCTACTAAAAGGAGAAACAGTTGAAGGAGCGATTGATCGTGTGTGTGAGGCAGCAGCAAAACGCTTATACAAACCGGAACTTAAAGAAGCGTTCGTAGAAATGATTGAACGTGGGTGGATGAGCTTAAGTTCTCCAATTTGGGCCAATATGGGAACTGAGCGTGGATTACCGATTTCATGTTTCAACGTTCATATTCCAGACAGCATTGAATCAATTACACACAAATTGGGCGAAGTTATCATGCAAACAAAAACTGGTGGTGGAACATCAGGTTATTTTGGTGCATTGAGACCAAGAGGTGAAGCGGTAACAGACAACGGAAAATCTTCTGGTGCAGTAAGCTTTATGAAATTGTTTGATGCTGCGATGGATACAATTTCTCAAGGAGGTGTTCGCCGTGGTGCTTTTGCTGCTTATTTGGATATCGACCACCCAGATTGTGAAGAATTTTTACAAATCAAAAATATTGGTAACCCGATTCAAAACTTATTCTTCGGTGTTTGTGTCCCTGATTACTGGATGCAAGAAATGATTGATGGAGACAAAGAAAAACGTGAGCTTTGGGCTAAAGTTCTCGAAAGTCGCCAACAAAAAGGATTGCCTTACATTTTCTTTACAGACAATGTAAACAGAAACAAACCTCAAGTTTACAAAGACCACAACTTAATTATCAACGCAAGTAACTTGTGTTCTGAAATCATGCTACCATCTACAGCTGATGAATCTTTTATTTGCTGTTTATCATCAATGAACCTTGAATTGTATGACGAGTGGAAAGATACAGAAGCTGTAAAATTGGCTACATTCTTTTTAGATGCAGTTCTTCAAGAGTTCATTGCAAAAACAGAAGACAACTATTATTTAGCTGCTGCAAATAAATTTGCAAAAAGACATAGAGCACTGGGATTGGGTGTAATGGGATGGCATTCATTGCTTCAGAAACGCATGATTCCATTTGAAAGCTTAGAAGCTAAGCAGTTAACTCACGAGATTTTTAGCTTTTTACACGAAAAAACAGAAAAAGCAACTCAAGAATTAGCTCGAATCTATGGTGAACCTGAATTATTGAAAGGCTATGGAAGAAGAAACACAACGACAATGGCAATTGCTCCAACAACTTCATCTTCCGCAATTCTAGGTCAAACATCTCCAGGAATTGAACCTTTCAGTAGTAACTATTACAAAGCTGGTTTAGCAAAAGGTAACTTCATGCGTAAAAACAAGTATTTGAAAGAATTACTTGAGTCAAAAGGAATTGACAATGAAGACACATGGAGAAGCATCATGTTGAACCATGGAAGTGTTCAACACCTTAGCGAACTGACTGACCATGAAAAAGCTGTTTTCAAAACATTTAAAGAAATCAGTCAATTAGAAATCATTCAACAAGCATCAATTCGACAAAAATTTGTTGACCAAGCGCAAAGTTTGAACTTAAATATTCCAGCAGATTTACCAATTAAAGAAGTGAATAAACTTTTAATTGAATCGTGGAAATTAGGTATCAAAACATTATACTATCAGCGAAGTCAAAGCGTCTCGAAGGAACTCGTTACGAATCTTGTTAGCTGTAGTAGCTGTGAAGCTTAAAATACATAAGTCACTTTCGATTGAAAGTGACTTATTTTTTTTTAATTTCGTTTTATAAAGCATCTACTTATGAGAAAAATATTTATTATACTATCCTTAAACTTTTTCGCTTTTTCAAGTAAAGCACAATCGTGGAATGAATTATTAAAATATTCCGACCCAAGTTCCAATGAAATGAGTTTTTATGGTCGTGCTGTTGCAATATCAGACAATTATGCTGCTGTAGGAGCATATGCAGAGGAAGAAGACGAACAAGGTAATAACCCATTAATGGAAGCTGGAGCTGTTTATATTTACAAACGAACTAGTAGTCTTTGGTCACCCGTACAAAAACTTGTTGGATTTGATAGAACAGCAGGAGATTACTTTGGATACGCTGTATCAATGAACAATACAACATTAGCAATTGGAGCTCAATACAATGACAACGATGCTGATGGAAATTTCAAAAACAACAATATTGGTGCAGTTTATATTTACGAACTTGATTCAAACGATGAGTGGGTATTTTCTCAAAAAATTGTTGCTTCGGATGGTGAAGTTGGAGACATTTTTGGAACAGCTGTTTTTTTGCATGGGAATTATCTTTTTGTTAGCTCGATTTACGACGATCACACAACACCCGTTTCAATAAGCAATGCTGGATCCGTTTATGTATTTGAAAAAATAAATGGTGTTTGGACAGAAATTCAAAAAATTATACCATCTGATTTGAGAGCAAATGATCAGTTTGGAACATCCATAGCTGCAGATGGTAACTTTTTAGTTATCGGAGGTTCTGCAATAGGAACTGATTTAAACAACCAGGACGTGCTACCTTCAGCGGGTGCAAGTTTCATTTTCGAAAACCAAGGAGGAACATGGGTTCAAATACAAAAAATCATCGCACAAGATCGTGAAGCAGGAGCATTTTTTGGAGGAAGCGTTTCAATAAAAGGGGATTTCATCCTAATTGGGGCATCTGGAGAGAAAAAAGATGAAATCGGTGCAAACCCAATCGATGGTGCTGGAGCAGCATATTTATTTAAAAACGATGGATCAGGAAACTGGTCGCAACACCAAAAACTAGTTTCAAATGCAAGAGCTGAGTTTAATCAATTTGGTAAAAAGGTACAGCTCGATTCAACTGTTGGAATCAGTAGCAATTCATTTAGAAACCCTGTAGATACAACGAGTACTGACGAAAATATCGGTTCGATATTCCTTATCAAAAAGAATACATCTAACAACTGGAATATCGTTGACGAAATTATTCCATCCGACTCACATGATGAACAAAATTTTGGAACAGCATTAAACTTCCTAGATAATCAGCTGATTGTTGGAACTAACAAACGTGAAATATACATTTACGACTATCTTTGTAACATCGCAACAGGAATTGACAACATCACATCATGCTCACCAATCACATGGATAGATGGCATTGA
>DATGOZ010000358.1:0-9340 GCA_035305395.1 Taishania sp.
TCCACCTCTTCCCATTCCGAACAGAGAAGTTAAGCCTGCCAGCGCTGATGGTACTGCCTTTTTGAGGGCGGGAGAGTAAGTCGATGCCACTTTTATAAAGCTCATACGTAAGTATGGGCTTTTTTTGTTTATAGCTAGTTCGGTTCTTCTTTCATTTATATCTCTGTATGAAATTAAGTTTAAAAGGAAAAGACTAAAAATTGTAATTTGTAGTTGATTCGAGGTTCATTTCATAATTTATCAGTTAAATTTTCTTCTTTTTGTGGTATCTGATCAATTATTATTATAGTGTAGGATATTTTATTGTTTGATATATAAAAGGCGTCTTAAATCGAATTTAAGACGCCTTTTTTGTATAAGATTGTGGGGTTATTTCTTTTTAGCTAAAATAAATTCGGCAAAACCTAATAAATCCCAAAAAACACTACCCATTACATATCCATATTTGATTTTATTGTGAACCAATTTGATTGGTATTAGTAAAATGTTTTGAATATCTCTTCTGTATCCTCCTCTTAATGGCTGACAATCGTTTTGCATTATGAGATTGTAAAGTTCTACTTGCGTGTATATTCTACAATGTGTATCGTCGTCGTAGAAGTTTAAAGTTCCCTTTTTACTTGGTAGCTTTGTGCTTCTTAATCCTGGATATTCAATATAAATCAAACCTCCTTTTTTAAGTTTGGGTATTAATTGAGCAATAACTTCAGTTCCATTGGGAAGATGCTCAATAACATGAGCCATCATGATTGCGTCATAATGATTATCTGGAATTTGATCAAACTGAAGGGTAGTTAAATCAATCTGAAAAAACTGATCCATCAATTTGAAATCTTCAACCTTATTATTGTAATCTCTATCGCGGTCTACACCATGATAAACACAATTTGGAAACCATTTTTTGGTGTTTGAAGCAGAATTATTACCTGCACCAATATCAAGTAAAGTGAATGTTCCTTTTGCTGTAAAATGTTTGTCTAAAAATCTAAATTTTGATGGTAGACCAAGTCTCATGATATCTTATTTGATAATTTGAATTCGTTTGAAGGACTGATTTTTATTTTCGTCCTCTAAAATTAAGTTATAAATTCCTCCGGCTATTCCTGAAATGTCAATTTGAGTTATTGATACATTTACTTCATTTGTGTATACGATTTTTCCAAATTGATCGATTATTCGAATTTGATAGTTGTGATTAGATTCATTATCAAATTCTATTGTGACTACAGAATTTGCAGGATTTGGATAAACACTTATGGATTTTTGATTCAGAACTAAATTTATGTTTACTAAGTTTTCACTAGTAAAATCATCATATACGTAATAAGGATTATCTATTCCAACAGTGCGATATAGAAAAATGCTTGAACCACCAGGACCGATATTTTGGTTGTAACCAACTGCTACAGTGCTGTAATTATATGAAGTGATCATTTCTCCTAATGTTTGAGGAGTGTTATAGTTGATACTTCCTAAATTTCCGTAATAATAAGGATGTGAAGTATAGCCGTAGAAAAATAAATCCTCATAACCATATGAAAAATCTTCATTGGAATACGAAGTACATATATCAAAGAAACTAGGTGAAAAATGCTTTGTGATTCCCACTCCAACTACTTTGGGATTACTTTCAACTGTTGAAGATGCTACTACTTCACCATTTTCACCATTCAATTTAAAAACGAATAAATAGTCAATTTCATTTTCATCTGTTTTTGCTCCAACTCCAATAATGGAGTTATCATAAATCTCGATATCGTTGATTTGAAAATGAGCATTAGCTCCCCAAGTATTTGACCAAACGATTGAACCATCTTCATGAAGACGAATTACATAGGCCTGCTTTAGATTGGTTGTATTGTTAAAATAATATCCAGCAATGATGAAGGTTGTGTCGTCATATTGCATTACTGAATTGGCATTGTCATCACCATCATTTGTCAATTGTTGTTCCCATATTTGGTTACCATTTTGATCAACTTTAACAATTAGAATATCTGTTAAACCGTCAGTGGTGTTATTTGTTTCGCCGATTAGATAGATATCTCCATTATTAGCTAACACCATATCATTTACTTTTTCCCAACCTTCAGTTCCGTATGTTTTAACCCAATTTTGATTCCCATTTTCGTCAATATTCCATAAACAAAAATCATAATTGCCATTTCCAAATGAATTGGTAAATCCACCTACATAGAATCCATTCGTTGGAGAATATTTCACTCTTCTTCCCCAATCAATTCCTGAATAAGTGCCAAAATCTCTTGACCATATGAAGTTTCCTAGGCTATCTACTTTCAATAAAAACATTTGTGAAGGGGCATCCATGAAACTTGAAGACGCACCAGTAATAACATAGCTTGAATCGGGTAATTCAACTATTCCCTGTCCAAAATCATATCCATTGTTTGAATATTGTTTGTATAAAGTTGACTGTCCATAACAAACGTATTGGATAATGATTGACAAGATAAATAATAACTGTTTCATAAACTATGTATTAGTTATTTTTAAAGCGATAACTCAAATTAAAAGTGCAACTATTTCCTCTACCAATTCCAGCGATTCCGAGTAGGTCATTTGTTGCAATTCCGATGTTAAAATTATTCCAATTTCCTTGTAAATAAAAATTAGTTCTAAATCCTGCAAATCCTCCATAAGATATGCCCAACCCCATGCGAAACCATTTCTGACTACGATAGTGGATACCTCCGTAAACTAATGGTAGAGATGCATGCTGTACATTGACGTATGTTCCATAGAAAAATTGAATTTTTTTGGTGTTGTGTTCATCAATGATTTTACCAAGCTGAACTGTAAAGGGTAATGCGATTGTTTTTGAAATGGTATCACTTCTTAATCCCAATTCTTCAGCTACATTTTTATCTTTCCCAAAGATTGTTTCTCCATTTGTGATATTAGCAATGGTATAACCATCATGCAGTATTGTTGTGTCGATGGCATTGCGAACAATAGTGTTGTTCATGTATCCAAAGCCTAAATTACGAATAGTAAATTGTAAAAAAGCTGGTTTTTCTGGATTTCCAACTTTAAAGTACAAATTCGCATCAAAACCGACTCCAAATCCTTTATAAATTGCTCCAGATGTTGTAGCATCTAATTGTCCATCAATTTGTAGAGTAGCATTAAATCCTGTTTCATCTTGTGAAAATGTTGTTTCATTTAAATAACCTCCGAAGTAATTAGTTATTCCATAAAGGTTCAAAGAAACACTTGATTTAGATTTTGCATCAATAAAACCGAATCCGATTTTATGCATTCCAATATTTGTAACAACCATATTGGATAAATCGATACTAGATCCTAAGTAGGGTTCGTTACCGCGAAACATCAAACCAAATAATCCTTCTCGGTATCGTCCAGATCCAGTATAAAGCATTTCTGCTCTGAAGTACAAACCCCAATTTTTTGTCTTAAATGGTTGAACTTTGTAGTTGACATACTCCAATGCTGGTTGCATGATATAACCTAATCGATTCAATGTTTTTTGTTTTGACATTGATTGATTAATCATCGCATCAGTAATTTCTCCACCAAAAACAAGTCGATTAGCTAATTTATTTGAAATGGTAGTACTACCAAAATCACCAATTCCAGAAAGGTTTATTTCGTGATTCCTAGTTTCTAATGTGTCATAGCTAGTAGGAACAAGCTGTTGACCAAAGGAACAACCAACAAACAAGACAGTGTAAAGAGTTAGTAATCGATTCATAGATTTGTTATTGCAGTTATAACACGTTTCAAATGAAATAATCGTTGGTTTATTAATTTATATTGTGCTCAATAATGTACTTCAAAACCTTTTCCATCAAATGTACACGATCTTTTCCTCTTACGTTATGTTGGTGCATAGGATAAGGGAAGAAATCTACCTGAATTCCATAGTCCACAAACTTTTTGATAAGTGCTAAATTGTGCTGCATTACTACTACATCATCAACAGTTCCATGAATTAATAACAGATCATCTTTTAAGTTCTTCGCGTGTGTTAACAGACTTGTATGTTCATATCCTTCAGGATTCTCTTCAGGTCTATCCATGTATCTTTCTCCATACATGATTTCGTAGAATTTCCAATCTGTGACAGGTCCACCTGCTACACCACAAGTAAAAACACCTGGGTGATGTAGCAACAATGAAGAAGTCATAAATCCACCAAATGACCAACCGTGAACAGCAATTCTAGATCCATCAACGAATGGTAGAGATTTTAGGTAGTTGACACCAGCGATTTGATCTTCCATTTCAACTTTCCCTAATTGTCTATGAATTTGCGATTCAAATGCAAAACCTCTTTCAGCTGAACCTCTGTTATCAACTGTAAATACCAAATATCCTTGTTCAGCTAACCAGTTCATCCAAAGTGAAGAACCATCATACCATGAATTTGTAATCATTTGGGCATGTGGCCCGCCGTATACATAAACCAACACTGGATATTTTTTTGTTGGATCAAAATCACTTGGTTTGATCAATCTTGTGTACAAATTTGAACCATCTTTTGCAGTGATAGTTCCAATTTCAGTTTTTCCAATTTTGTAATCTGCTAATGGATTATCGGAAGTCATGATGTGTTTTACTTTTTTACCAGCAATACTATAAATTGCTGCTTCGTACGGTGTACTGTGATTTGAATATCCATCAAAGAAATATGTTCCTGTCGATGAAATTTCAAATTCATGTGTTCCTTCAGTCGTGGTTAACAGACGTTGTTTCCCTTTTAAATCAACTTCGTAAATCAATGTGTTTAGTGGATTTTCTCCTGTTGCAGAGAAATAAACTTTTCCATTCTTTGAAGCTAAAATTGACTTAGTAACAAATTTGTTGCTAGTCAATTGTTTAATCAACTTTCCGTTGAAATCATAATAATACAAGTTATTAAATCCATCTTTTTCAGATATCCAAATGAAATTGTTAGCGGTTTCTGAAGGGAAAAATGCAGGATGCTCAGGTTCTACCCATTTATCATTTGTTTCTTCTAATAGTGTTCTTACAAAAGTTCCTGTTGAAGCATCATACACATTCAACCACATGTGATTTTGATCACGGTTAACTTCTGCAATTACAACATATTTATTGTCAGGTGTAAACGTAACATTTGTCAAATAATCATCTGTTGCACCTTTTGGAGAAATGTAGACCAAAGATTGGGTTTCTACATGAAATACACCAACACGTGGTTTCTCTGATTTTTGACCAGCCATTGGATATTTAATTGAATTCAATTTCCCAGGTGTTTCAGTTATGTCTAACAATGGATAATCGTGAACTTCAGTTTCATCTTTTTGGTAGAATGCTAAAACTTTACCATTTGGAGACCAAAACAAACCACCTGAAATTCCAAATTCACTACGTGCAATTGCATGACCAGAAACAATATTCTTATCATCAAATTTTGTTACTTGAATTTGTTTGTCTCCTGCAAGAGATACATAGACGTTATTGTCAATTGTGTATGCAACATAATTTGATGTGCTACTAAATGAAGCGTTTTCAGCATTTTCTGGAAGTTTGTTCACAACTGATGTTGACTTCTTAGTTGGATCTACTTTTAAGTAAACTTGACCATTTGAAATGATAAACTCATTTGCATTAATCCATTCAAATTCAGAAAACCAATTGAATTTTTCTCCAGATAGTTGGTTCACCTCTTTGATATTCATCAATTCAATATCATTTTTTGATTGAATATCTGATTTCATCAATGAAATATATCCTTTTAAATAAGTGTATTCTGTTTTTCCAGGAATGAACTTTAAAAATTGTGCTCTTTCTGGATAAAACTTACGGTATTGTTCCATTACAGCATCGGATAAAGTCAACTCTTTCTGAGCGAATCCGAGTGTAAGTGTAAATAAAAATAAAATGAGACTTAACTTTTTCATGTCTATCAGATATATCTTGTTACTATTATTGTTCTGGTTTTAGGTCTTCAGCCAACCATTTGTAAAATTCGCGGTGCCATACTAAGCTGTTTTGAGGAGAAGTTACCCAATGTCCCTCAGTTGGAAAGTGTAAAAATCTACTTTTGATTCCTTTCAGCTGTGCAGCTTGAAATGCCTGCATACCTTCAGATTCTGGTACTCGAAAATCAACTCCGCCATGTATAACTAGGATTGGAGTATTCCATTTGTCTACAAATCTATGAGGAGAATTTTTCTCATATAGTTCTTTGTTTGCTTTGTCCCAATATGGTCCACCAACATCCCAATTTGCGAAGAATAACTCTTCAGTCATTCCATACCAGCTCTCCAAATTGAATAATCCACAGTGAGCAATAAATGTTTTAAAACGGTTTTCATGTTTTCCTGCAAGCATGTAAACAGAATATCCTCCGTAAGATGCCCCAACAGCTCCAAGTCTGTCTTTGTCGACATATGGTAATTCACAGGCAGCATCAATTGCAGACAAATAATCTTTAATTGGTTGTCCCCCCCAGTCTTTTGAAATAGCATCATTCCATTCTTTTCCAAAACCAGGTAAACCTCTTCTGTTTGGAGCAACGACAATATATCCTTGTGATGCCATCAACATAAGGTTCCAACGATAAGAGAAAAATTGACTCACTTGACTTTGTGGTCCACCTTGACAGTAAAGCAATGTTGGGTATTTTTTTGAAGAATCGAAATTTGGAGGCAATACCATCCAAACCAACATGTCTTTTCCATCAGATGTTTTGACCCATTTTTCTTCGACTTTTGGAATACTCAAACTATTCAATATTTCTTGATTTGCTTAAGTCAATTGTTTTGTGTTTGCAGAAATCATTCCTTTCTTTTGAGTGATAATTATTTCAAAAAGCTCTGTTGGTGAGGTGATTGACTGTCTTGCTGCATAGATTTTGTTTCCAAATGGTGATAAAGTCAAGTAATCAAAATGACCTGATGTAATCTGTTTGAATTCACCAGAAGATAAATCCAATTGAAAAATTTGCTGTGTACCTTTTGTTGGAACTAGACAAAAGATTTTAGTTCCATCTGGATGCCAAGCGAAACTAGCTATTGTGAAATCATACTTTTTTGTCAAGTTTTTAATTTCTCCCTTTTGATTTTTGATAATCAATTCACTTTTATCAGCTTCAAAACCATTTCGCTCCATACTCAACCAGGCTAAATCTCCTTTTGAAGAGAATGCTGGTTGTAAATCGTATCCTTTGAAATTTAGGTCACATGTCAAACAAGTTGTCTTTGCTGTTTCGATGTCATATTGATATAATTCGGAATTCGTAGAGGTAGCAAAAGCTTTTCCTTTTAATTTCTTCGTAGCGTAAATGATAGATTTTGTATCATTTGAAAAGGTTACATTTCCTAGCCCTCCAAATGGTGGGAGTGATCCGTGAAATGCTTCGCCATCTAATAAATCCTTTCCAATTGGTTCAACTTGCCCATCCTTGAAATAATGAATAAACAAATGCTCAACTGTGTAATTATCCCAACTTGCCCAATGACGATACATTAAATCATTTTCTACTCGCGCATTTGCTTTGGGTAAATCAGCATAAACTTCATTCAAGTTTTCACGCGTTTTGATTGATTTCAAAATGATCACTTTGCTTTCGTCAGCTGCAATTTTGAATCCTTCAATATCAGCAATAGTAGAAACTTTTGTTTTATTTCCATCCAAATTCATTTTCCAGAGATCTACCTGTCCACTTTCAGTAGACAAGAAATAAATCATGTTTTTTCCTGCCCATTGAGCCTCAAATTCAGAGTAGGGTGTGTCGGTTAATTGTTTGGTAGTGTTTGTTTGTAAATCGATGACAAATAAATCTGCGTTTCCTTTGTTTTCTTTTACATCAATTTTTGTTTGTGAATACAGTAAATATCTTCCATCAGGAGATATGTCACCACCGCTTATTCTTTTGAAATCCATCATTTTTTCTGGAGTCAAAAGCGATTGTGCAAATGAAAAGCTCCCAAGGAAGAAACTAGCAAGTAATAATTTATTAACCATAACCAAAATATTGAAGCGTGAATGTAGTGATATTTTTTAAAATTTCTTGTATTGGTATACACAGAAGATCATTTCAGCTGATAGATGGAATTGATTTTTCAATTACATTGGCTTAAATGTAAAACTCTTGAACATTTTTTTGTATTTTGGTCGCCTGAAATTTTGTAAAAATGACAACATATTTGGATTTCGAAGAGCCAATTAGAGAATTGGAGGAGCAGATAGCAAACACCCGAGAAATCGGTGAAAGTACTGGCGTTGATATGTCTGATAAGATTGGCGAGTTGGAAAAGAGACTTGTTGCAAAAACGAAAGAAATATTTTCAGGGCTAACGCCTTGGCAACGTGTACAACTTTCTAGACACCCTGATAGACCTTATACATTAGCTTATATTGATGCAATTGCAGGAAATACTTTTCAAGAATTGCATGGAGATAGAGGAGTACGTGATGATAAAGCAATGATCGGTGGATTTGGTCAGATTGATGGAGAAACAGTGATGTTTATTGGTCAGCAAAAGGGAGTCAACACGAAGATGCGTCAATTCCGTAATTTCGGTATGCCAAACCCTGAGGGATACAGAAAGGCATTGCGTTTAATGAAACTTGCTGAAAAATTCAATAAGCCAATTGTTACATTTATCGATACTCCAGGAGCTTTCCCAGGATTGGAAGCTGAAGAAAGAGGTCAAGGAGAAGCAATTGCACGCAATATTTATGAAATGATGCGTTTGAAGGTTCCGGTAATTTGTATCATCATCGGAGAAGGTGCCTCAGGAGGTGCTTTGGGAATTGGCGTTGGTGATAAAGTTGTGATGTTGGAAAATACATGGTATTCAGTAATTTCTCCTGAATCTTGTTCTTCTATTCTTTGGAGAAGCTGGGAATATAAGGAAAGAGCTGCTGATGCATTGAAATTGACTTCAAAAGACATGAAGAAAAATGGTTTAGTGGACGATGTTATTCCAGAGCCTATTAATGGAGCGCACAGAAATCATGATGAAATCTTCAAAACGGTGAAGAAATACATCGTGAAGTATTTGAAAGAATTAAAACCAATTGATCCAAATAAACGTATTGATGATCGCATAGAGAAGTTCTGTAAAATGGGTGTTTGGAAATAAAATTGTTTGATAAGGATATAAAAAAAAGGGGCTGCCTACTTTTGAGACAGCCCCTTTCAATTTTATAAATTAGTTTTTAATAAATCTAATTGGTTTAGTATCATTGATAAATACTGTATAGAATCCACTTGTTAAAGAAGTAAGATCTAGTTTTACGTCAGTAGAATTATAAGTATCCGAAATGACAAGTTGACCATTTATATTAAATACTTTAACAGATTCAATATTAATTCCTGAAATAT
>DATGOZ010000359.1:0-9233 GCA_035305395.1 Taishania sp.
TATACAACATCATAGAAGAAGAACAAGCTAAATTCAGACCAAATACAGAATTACAAAGTCAATTAAATCGCATCTTGCTGATTTCCGATGCTGCACACAGCTTTGGAGCAACGATGAATGGTAAGCGTAGTGGAAGTTTGGCGGATACTACTTGTTTCTCATTTCATGCTGTTAAAAATTTGACAACAGCTGAGGGTGGTTCAGTATGTTTTAATTTACCAGAAACATTTGACCACGAAGCAATTTACAAAGAATTTTGCACTCGAATTTTACACGGTCAATCTAAAGATGCTTTGGCAAAAACGCAAAAAGGCAATTGGAGATACGATGTAGAGGAACCTGGCTTCAAATGCAACATGACAGATATACAGGCTGCAATTGGGTTAGTTGAGCTGGAACGTTATCAAGAGAATTTGGACCGTAGAAAGCAAATTTTCAAAGCATATGACACAGCTTTCACATCAGAAGATTGGGCTATAACTCCAAAGTATCAAGATGACAACAAAGAAACATGTTACCATCTATACTTATTGCGAATCAAAGACATTTCTGAAGCACAACGCGACGCAATTATGCAAGTAATTTTTGATCAAGATGTTTCTGTGAATGTACATTTTCAGCCATTACCAATTTTAACTGCATATAAAAAACGCGGATACAAAATAGAAGATTATCCTGAAACATGGTCGAAATATGCAAACGAAATTTCATTACCCGTTTACTACGATCTTACAGATGATCAAGTTCAAACTGTAATTAAAGCGGTTAAATTTGCATACAACAAAGTGATGAACAACTAGTTATAAATTCATATCTTTAAACAAAAAATTATGGCCAGAATTCTAGCATTCATTTTGCTTTGCACAACATTCGGATTAACAATTTCCTGTAAAAAGGATAAAGGACCTGCTATTGAAATCAATGTTGGTTCGGAGTTTTTCCCAGAGGGAAAGTCAACCATCAAAGTAAAAGAAATTTGGCTAAATTACGCAACCAAAAAGAGCAATTCAGAATGGATGAAATTAGACTTAGCTCAAACTAGCTTTGATCTAGCTGAATTGTACGAAGATAGTCGTGATACAAATCTTGTCAATTCAACTGTTGTTAATCGATTACAAACACTGTTGAAACTCAGAATACATTTCGAAAGTGAACATAATTCATTGATAACTCCTCAAGATGATACATTATCTATTACAGTAGCACCTGATGCAATTGCGGGAATTAAAACAAATCTCAATCACAAGATTTCAGAAAGCAATAAATACCGAATCAATCTAAAGATTAAAACTGATTCACTCCAAATCATTGGGAATAATCCTGTCTTCTTTCCTGAAATAAAATTGGCTGGTATTAGTAGCATCCAGTAAGTTAATTTCATTTTGAAATAACTGTTTTCATTTTGAATGCAAATTTGGATTTTGGCACACAGTCAATTATTCATAACACCTTGTTTTACAAGGAATTCAACAAAATAATAAAATTCGGCAAGCAAGTTGATTTAAGCTTAGTAACAAAACGCAATTATTCTTGGTTTCAAGTTAAGATAATATTGCTAACCACCTTTACAACAAAAAAACTGTTTACCATTTCGTAAACAGTTTTTTTATTTAATTGAGTACCAAATCCATTTTACAAATTACCCATCAAAAAATTTGCAACTCATTAGAAGTTTTGGTACATTAGCCTAAACACTTCACTACATTATGAAACAGCTTATTTTATTCCTAACAATAGCATTGAGTTGTTCTGTTGGCCACACCCAGGAGATATCTCACGATCACTCCATACACCATTCTTTCATTGAGAATAAAGGGCAATGGGATCCTTTGGTATTGTTTAAATCGAAATTTGAGGGAGGGAATCTTTGGATTCAACAAAATAAGTTCGTCTTTCATTTACAAGATTTTTCGGAATTGTATGAAGCCCACGTAGGCAAAACAACACCAATAAAAAGCAAAAACAAACAACAAGTTGTCCATTTCAATTTTGTTAATTCAAATAAAGTAACACAAATTGAAAAAACTGGAGAAACTGAGGCTTACTACAACTACTTTATTGGAAATGATCGAACTAAATGGGCTAGTGGTGTAAAAGGGTATTCTGAAGCAAAGTTGTACAACTTGTATGATGGCATTGATTTAAAACTCATTGAAAACGAATTGCATCTAAAATACGAATTTTATGTTAGACCACAAGTTGACCCAAACCAAATTATCATTGACATTGCTGGAGCTGATAAATTACAAATTGATCAAAAAGGGAATTTATTAGTGTACACACAGGCTGGTAGGATCATTGAAGAAAAGCCTTATGCATACCAAGTAAAAAATGGAAAAATTATTGAAGTTCCGTGTGAGTTTAAACTAACTGGAACGATTTTGTCATTTAACCTTGGGAAATTCGATCCTTCTGTCGAACTAGTTATTGACCCAACATTAATCTTTGCAACATATAGCGGTGCAATTACAGACAACTTTGGAATGACTGCTACTTATGCTTATGATGGATCAGCTTATTCTGGAGGTACAATTTATGGTAACAATTACCCAACTCCAGATTTAAATGCATATGACATTACTTCCAACTTTACAGTGACAAACAATCCTGGTTATGGAATCACGGATGTTTTCATTTCAAAATACAGTCCTGATGGTACAACCATGTTATGGACAACATTCTTGGGAGGAGGTAATGGAAATGATGGTACAGAAACAGTCCATAGTTTGATAGCAGACAAAGATGATAATCTTTACTTGTACGGTGCAACATCAAGTTTAGACTTCCCTATCGTCAATGGATATCAAAGCACTCATGCTGGAGGTACAAGTGGATCAAATTATTATTACAACGGTGTATACTACAACAACAATGGAACAGATATTTTTGTCGCAAAACTTTCTGCAAATGGACATAACTTATTGGGATCAACCTATATTGGTGGCTCAGGAAATGATGGAGTAAATTACAAATTAACATCTGGAAACTACGGTTCTTTTGCTGCTTATGATTCTCTAACAAACAATTACGGGGATCAATTTCGTGGGGAAGTAATGCTAGATCAATTTGGGAACTGTATTGTCGCTTCATGCACAAGATCTACTAACTTTCCAACAAAAAATGCCTTCCAACCTAACTTAGCAGGTGGACAAGACGGGGTTATCTTTAAATTAAGCTCTGACTTATCCTCATTACTTTGGTCTTCCTACTATGGTGGAACGAACAATGATGCCTGTTACTCAGTTAAAGTTGACTCTTCGTATAATGTTGTCGTAGCTGGAGGAACAAGTTCTACTAACCTACCAGGTACAAGTGGCGGTTGGAAAAGTACGTACAATGGAGGCAAAACAGATGGCTTTATTTTGAAGCTAACACAAGATGGACAAAACATCATACAGGCGACCTACGTAGGAACATCTAACTTAGATCAAGTATTCTTTGTCGAAATCGATAGAAACGATAAAATTTATGCAATTGGACAAAGTCAAGGAGGAGGATTTCCAGTTGTAAATTCAACCTATTCTAATCCAAATAGCTCTCAATTTATCGCAAAATTCAACGAAAATTTGACGGTATTAGAAAATTCTACCGTATTCGGAAATGGTTCCTCTACAATCAATATTTCACCATCTGCGTTCATGGTAGATATTTGTGGGAACCTCTATGTGTGCGGATGGGGAGCAAACATCCTACAAAGCACGCCACTTTCGGGAATGCCAATTACTCCAGATGCTGTTCAAGCAACCTCACCGAATGGATTCGACTTCTACTTATTTGTTTTGAAACGTGATTTCTCGGATATTCTGTATGGAAGTTACTTGGGAGGAAATCAAGCACAAGAACATGTAGATGGAGGTACATCTCGATTCGATAAACAAGGAATTGTGTACCAATCCGCATGTGGTGGTTGTGGTGGATATAGTGACTTCCCTACAACACCAGGAGCTCATTCAATGAATAACATGAGTACACGTTGTAACAACTTGGTATTTAAATTTGATTTCAATCTCATTCCCAAAGCAGAATTTACTGCTAGTCAAACAACGGGTTGTGTACCGTTTACAGTAACATTTAACAACTTCTCATCTGGTTCCGATTCTTATTTGTGGGATTTTGGAAACAATGACACAACGTCTGTTATTTTCAACCCAACAATTACCTATACATCCCCAGGAACTTATGTTGTTAACTTATACGTTACAGACAGTATATGCTTAATGGTTGATTCTGCACAAATCACAATCGTTGTTCTAGATTCAATCGACCTCAGTACATCAGCTAATCAAGTGTTATGTGCTCCAAGTCCACTTACATTATCTGCAACGACAAATGGAACAGCTAGTACATATGAATGGAGTACAAGTCCAACATTCAACCCCATATTAAATTCCAATACAAGCGACTCAACAGTAACTGTCACACCACAAAACCCTACAACTTATTATGTACGTGTTTCAAACGGCATTTGCTCTAAAGTTGATAGTATATTTATTGACTTCATAGGTTCATCAGTCGAAATATCTGGCAACGACACACTCTGTTTAGGTCAGACAAGTACATTAACTGCAACTAATCAAAATCCATTGATTGATTTTACATACACATGGAGCCCAGCAGACATGATTGTCAGTGGACAATCGTCCAATACAGTAGTCATCAATCCAACTCAATCCCAATACATCTATCTACACGCTAGTTCAAATACTGGATGTACAGCTGTTGACTCTATTTGGATTTCAGTAGGTAGTATTCCGGATTCACTTATCAATGCTACAGCAAATCCAAACATTATACCTGTAGGAGGAACAACAACTTTGAGTGCGCAACCATCAGGATATAGTTATGTATGGAATCCACCCGCACTAGTAGATCAACCGATGGCACAACAAACTAATGCAACATTAGAGACATCTACTTTGTTTTCTGTTTCAATCACAGATGGTATTTGTACGAAAACAGATACTGTTTGGGTGCAAGTTTACCCATTTGTCTGTGATGAACCATTTGTATTTGTTCCAAATGCATTCACACCGAATGGAGATGGTGAAAATGACGTGCTTTATGTTTATGGATCCATGATTCAAGGAATTATTTTCAGAATCTACGACAGATGGGGAGAACTAGTTTTTGAAACGACAAATCGAAACGAAGGTTGGGATGGAACATTCAGAGGAAAATTACTCGACCCAGACGTTTATGATTACTATTTAGATGTTGAATGTGTTGATGGATTAAATAACATCATTAAAGGAAATATCACCCTAATGAGGTAATTTACAAAAATCCATTCTCAAACAATATCTTTTCTGTAAATTTGCTCCAAAATTAATACCGTCAATAAAATGATTGATACAGATATAATTATTATTGGAGCAGGACCAGTTGGTTTATTTACCGTATTTGAGGCAGGATTATTAAAATTAAGATGTCATCTTATTGACTCATTGCCACAACCTGGTGGACAATGTTCTGAGATATACCCTAAAAAACCAATCTATGATATCCCTGGATTTCCATCTGTTTTGGCTGGAGATTTAATTGATAACTTAATGGAGCAAGCAGCACCTTTCAAGCCAGGATTTACTCTGGGGGAAGCAGCTGTCAATATTGAAAAAACAGCAGACGATAAATTCATCGTTACAACAGTAAAAGGAACTAAACACATTGCTCCTATCGTAATGATTGCTGGTGGATTAGGAGTTTTTGAACCAAGAAAACCACCAATTGACAACATTGCCGATTACGAGGACAAAGGAGTTGAATACATTATCAAAGACCCTGAATTCTACAGAGGGAAAAGATGTGTTATTGCTGGTGGAGGTGACTCAGCACTTGACTGGTCAATTTTCTTAACTGAGAAAAACATCGCAAGTGAAGTTTCATTAGTACACCGTTCGGCTTCGTTTAGAGGTCACTTAGATTCTGTACAAAAAGTAATCAATTTAGCTGAAGCTGGAAAGATCAATTTGATTACAGAAGCTGAAGTAGTTGGAATCAATGGTACAAATAAGGTAGAAAGCGTTACAATCAAACACAATACAAATGGAGAATTTGTAAAAGAGACAGACCACTTCATTCCTTTATTTGGATTGAAACCAACTTTAGGACCAATTGCTGATTGGGGATTAGAAATTGAAAAAGGAGCAATCAAAGTAAATACCTTGGACTATTCAACAAACATTCCTGGAATTTATGCAATTGGCGACATCAATACATATGAGAATAAATTGAAATTGATTTTATGCGGTTTCCACGAAGGAACATTAGCCGTTCAATCTGCATTTGCTCGTATTTATCCTGATAAAAAGAATATTTTGAAATATACAACCGTAAATGGTGTTCAAGGATTCTAATTAATTGAATTTTATCCATTAAAAAAGTCCATTGAAATATATCAATGGACTTTTTATTTTACAGCGACTAATTTGCTATTTTCACAACTTAAACAAATGAAAAACATGAAGCTAACTTTCATATTTATAACTTTAATCGGTATAACACAAACCGCGATTTCTCAAAACAAAGTAGCGATTATTGGAGGAGGAATGGCAGGTGTTGCAGCTGCTTATTACATCAATAAATACGATCCAAATGCACAAATTACGCTTTTTGAAAAAGAACACGCATTGGGTGGAAATGCTCAAAGCGTAAAAATCGAAAACTTTGGAAAAGATGTCATGGTTGATTTAGGTCCACAATACTTTACAAAAGGACCATGGGATGACTACATTTTATTTTTAGATCAGACAATTGGAATGCATACTATTCAAACCGAATCCATGCCAGGAACACTGATAATAAACCAACCAAATGAACAAAAAAATATCTTAGTCACTCCATTAAAAGCAAATTTCAGAGGAGAGAAATTATCTAATTTATTAAAGATAAAACGCTTCAATACTGAGGCATATAAGGTATATAAAAATCCAACAAAATGGAGAACAACCCGAATTGAAGACTGGGTAAACACATTGAACTTTGATGAATCATACAAATCAGAAGACATCTACCCCTTTCTAGCAGCTTCGTTAGGAACAACGATCTCAGAAATCCGTGATGCATCAACATACGAAATTGTAAGTTTATTTGCATTCAGAAAACCAAAGATTTCAAACGAATTTCAAATTATGACAGAAGGAATGGGGTCACTTATTCAATCTTACACAGAGACTCCAAGTATATTTCAGTAAACAAACCTTCTTTTCTAAATATTTTCACTACAAATACTAATGAAATTATCAGCTCTACGATGAATTTGGAGATGATTTCTTCTCGCTTAAAAGGATTGTATAAAAGCTGGATAAATACAACAGATTTAGATTCCCTCAAAAATTCAGGTAAATTATTACACCTTGCGAAATTTTATCATCCTTTAATTACAGTAGATTTTGTTAGACATCTAGGAGAATTAAAGAAAGAAATGGAAAAGTATTCTAATCTCATTTTTATCGGTGGATGGTCTGAGGGATTGGAGACACAAAACAGTGCAATAATATCAGCACAAAAAGCACTTGAAAACTATAAAATCTTCAAAGGAGAATAATCTATTTATCTTCTTTTGAAACTTTTTTCCAATCTATTTCGAACTGCAATTCTTCTTCGTAGGTTTTTATATGAGAAGTCGATTCTAAAAAAGAAAAATAAAAACAAGCAAATACATAGTGTCATAATGATAAGCAAGGTGATATTACTGTAATTAACTCCGAATAATAAAAATATCGCAGCAAAAACAGCATTAGCAATACCAATAAACAAACTTGCACGTTTATGAGAGAACTTAAGGTAATCAATCAATAAGTGATGAATGTGATTTCTATCTGCTGAAAATGGTTTTCTTCTTTCCAAAATTCGAACTGCAAACACACGACTTGTATCAAACAATGGAACAATTAAAATAGCCATAACAATCAGAGGAAGATTTTCTAGTTGGAACGGTAGTTTAGAAATAACACTCGGCTCATAACTAAAAATACGAACTGTCATAACAGCAACAACAAATCCGAGAACCATGGAACCAGTATCACCCATGAATATCTTTTTATCATTTGAAAGATTATATCTTAAGAACGAAATAAGACATCCGATAGCAATTAAAGAAACTCCAAAGAAATAGTATCTTCCCAATAAAAAGAATAGAATTGCGTAAGTAGTAAAAATGACAATACCAACAACCGAAGCTAGACCATCAATTCCATCAATCAAATTAAACGCATTGATAATATACACCATCAGAAAGATAATCAATATCATTGAAAGATATTCATTAATTGGTGCAATTCCAATAGCTGTGTAAAGCGCTTTAAAATGGTAGTGAGGGTTGGTTATCACAAAGACACTGGCCAATACTTGTGCCCCAAGTTTTGTCAACGGACCAATAACAACCAAATCATCCTTCAATCCAACTACAAACAATATCAACAATCCACAGACTAGAGACATCGAAATATTTGTTGAATCAAAATCTTCAAGCAAAAATAGTCCTAAAGTTATAAAGATATAAAATGCAACTCCTCCCAAACTAGGAATAAGCTCACTATGTGAACTTCTTTCATTGGGATTATCCATTAGCTGTTTGTAAGTAACCACATTGATTATTTTAGGAATAATAAAGTAGGTTCCTAGTAACCCCCCTAGAAAACAACTAATTAATATGATTAGTTCAGTTACAGCCATGTGAAAAAAGTTAGTAAAATTAGTGCGAATGTAAAGGTAAGCTATTTCAGTGAATTGCACTTCAAAAAAACATATATTTTGTTTATAATTTTACAATACAACATAATTTCCAATGATCTGCCAAAAAATTAAAGACTACTTTAACGACTTCTTCAAACCATCAATAACATTAACTTCAATTGAATCAACTTGTCTTAATTCAGCCAGAAAATAAGAAACATAATCCAAAAGATTAATCAAATAGAGCGATTCTTCAAGCATACTTGAACCTTTTGCATTTACTTCAATGATGTTTGAAGTATAATTCTTAATTACAGAACTAGTAAAATTAAAACGTTTTTGATTCTGTGTATTGATATTCGAAGATTTAATAAAAATTACAGCATGTTGGCTAGTTCCACCAGCCCATCCTACCAGCTCATTGTGATTCATCTCTGGAATAACATGATGAGAACACAAAATTTTGGAATTCTCATTTAATTGCTGACGAAAACGAATAGCAATCGCTTCATCTTGAGCAACACTGTAAATAATTACATTTTTCCCAACTATTTTATTTG
>DATGOZ010000360.1:0-2245 GCA_035305395.1 Taishania sp.
GCAACTTCAGAGTAACAGTTGATAACACCTCCTGCATTCAATGCAAAGTCTGGAGCATAGATAATTCCTTTATCCATTACCATTTTACCGTGGACAGCTTCGTTTTTCAATTGGTTGTTTGCTGCACCAGAGATGATAGAACATTTCAATCTTGATAAAGTTTCATCGTTTACTGTTGCGCCAAGTGCACATGGTGCGTAGATATCCATGTCAACATCATAAATTTCGTCTAACCCAACTACTTTTACTCCGTATTCTTTTGCTACACGCTGTAATGTTGGCTCGTAAATATCAGTTACATAAACATCAGCACCTTCTTTTACTAACGATTGAACCAAATATTCACCAACGTGTCCAACTCCTTGA
Organism: Taishania sp.; assembly: GCA_035305395.1. Taxonomy (GTDB): domain Bacteria; phylum Bacteroidota; class Bacteroidia; order Flavobacteriales_D; family Crocinitomicaceae; genus Taishania. The sequence continues at coordinate 367 of DATGOZ010000360.1, forward strand.
ACCGCAATTTTTCTACCAGCAAGTGAGTCTGTCCCAAATTGTGCTTTTGCGGCAGCTTTCATACCCATATAAACTCCTCTTGCAGTAACAGGCGATGGATCTCCAGATTTACCTGGTAAACCTACTACATGTTGTGTTTCGTAATTTACATAAACCATGTCTTGCGGATTGATACCCACATCTTCTGCAGTGATATAATTTCCTCCTAAGCTGTTAACGAATTTACCAAAGCGACGCATTAACGCTTCAGATTTAATTTTTCTAGAATCTCCGATGATTACAGCTTTACCTCCACCAAGGTTTAATCCAGCAAGTGAATTTTTGTATGTCATACCTCTTGAAAGTCGCAATACATCATTGAGTGCTTCCATTTCGTTGTTGTAGTTCCAAACTCGTGTTCCTCCCAACGCTGGACCTAATACGGTATTGTGAACTGCAATGATTGCTTTTAATCCAGTTTCGTTGTCGTTGCAGAATAGTAATTCTTCGTGATTGTACTGGCTCATTTGAGCGATTACCGGATTTTCTGTTAGATCTACTTCCGAGATATTTTTTATTTCAAACATACGATAAATATTAGATAATCTATTTTCAATTGCTGTTGAATCACTATTTTTGTGAAACACATTTCATTCGAATGTGCAAATTTACGAAATTTAAAGCATGAAATCACTCCGATATCTAAACAAATATTTTTTTAAGTACAAATGGTCTTTATTGCTAGGGGTTATTTTTGTTACAGCTTCAAATTTCTTCTACATTAAAATGCCTGTTTTCCTGAAAGATGTGATTGATACAATTATCGCAAATGATGGAACTCCTATTTCTGTTGTTGGACTTAAAATCAATCTAGATACTTCAAACGTATTGTACGCAGCGTTGTACATTGGAGTAATCTATATGAGCCTAATTTTGCTCAAAAGTATCTTCTTGTTTTTTATGAGACAAACAATTATCAAAGTATCTCGTTACATAGAGTTTGATTTAAAAAATGAAATTTATAGTCAATATCAGAAGTTGGGGTATAATTTCTACAAACGAAACAGTACGGGTGATTTGATGAATCGAATTTCAGAAGACGTGTCTCATGTGAGAATGTTTTTGGGGCCTGGAATTATGTATAATGTCAACCTCGTTATAGCTTTTGGTTTGATTGTATATCAAATGGTCGAAATTAATGCTTGGTTAACTGTAATTGTTTTGATTCCTTTGCCAATCATGTCCTTTTTGATTTACCGAGTTTCGGAGCGAATCAATCAAGTTAGTTTGCAGACACAAGCCGAACAATCTAATTTATCTACAATTGTACAAGAGACATTTGCAGGAATGCGTGTTGTAAAAGCTTATGGTAGAGAGAAAAATGTAAACGATCGTTTCAATGAAACTTCCGTGAAGTATAAAGGGAAAATGATGGATTTGGTATTTATCAATTCCTTGTTCCAGCCAACAATCATGTGTTTGATAGGACTTTCAACTGTGCTTGCAATATATGTTGGTGGACTTTTCTCTTTTACAGGTAAGATAACTTTTGGAGGAATCACAGCATTTGTGTTTTTTGTAAACTATTTGACTTGGCCGTTTGCAAGTTTAGGTTGGTTGACATCAATTATTCAACGTGCTGCAGCTTCACAAGAGCGTATCAATGAATTCTTAAAACAAGAGCCAGAAATTGTATCAACCATTGATAAACCTTTTGAATATAAAGGAAAGATTGAATTCAAAAATGTAACATTTACTTACGAAGGTGCGAATGAACCTGCGATTAAGAATTTGAGTTTTGTGGTTGAACCAGGTCAAACTGTTGCTTTTGTCGGTCGAACAGCAAGCGGTAAATCTACGATCTTAAAGTTGATTATGCGTATGATTGAACCGCAAGAAG
>DATGOZ010000361.1:0-3649 GCA_035305395.1 Taishania sp.
ACGTGAAATTGGTACAACAGATAAAACTGGTACTATTGTAACATTCAAACCGGATGCATCAATCTTCGAAGATACTGTTTACAATTATGATACTTTAGCTGCGAGAATGCGTGAATTAGCGTTCTTGAACAAAGGAATCACAATCACGTTAACTGATTTCAGAGAAAAAGACGAAAACGGAAATTATCCATCTACAAAATTCTATTCAGAAGGTGGATTGAGAGAATTTGCTCAATATTTGGATCGCAACCGTGAACCATTGATGCAAGACGTAATCTATTTTGAAGGTGAAAAAGATGGTATTCCTGTTGAAGTTGCAATGACTTACAACACATCGTATACTGAAAACATTCAGGCTTACGTAAACAATATCAATACACACGAAGGAGGTACTCACCTTTCTGGTTTCAGAAGAGGTTTGACTAATACCTTGAAAAAATATGCTACTGACTCGGGAATGTTAGCCAAAGAAAAGGTTGAAATTGAAGGTGACGACTTCCGTGAAGGGTTAACAGCTGTAGTTTCTGTAAAAGTTGCTGAACCACAATTTGAGGGACAAACAAAAACAAAATTAGGAAACAGAGAAGTTACTGCTCCAGTATCTCAAGCTGTTTCTGAAATGCTCGCTAATTACTTAGAAGAACACCCTAACGAGGCAAAACAAATTGTTTACAAAGTTATCTTAGCAGCAAAAGCACGTCAAGCAGCTCGTAAAGCTCGGGAGATGGTGCAACGTAAAAATGTTATGTCAGGTTCAGGATTACCTGGAAAACTAGCTGACTGTGCTTCGAAAGATCCTGCAATTTCAGAATTGTTCCTTGTCGAGGGAGATTCAGCGGGTGGAACAGCAAAACAAGGACGTGATAGACATTTCCAAGCAATCATGCCTTTGAGAGGAAAGATCTTGAACGTAGAAAAAGCAATGCAATATAAAATCTTCGAAAACGAAGAGATAAAAAATATTTACACTGCTCTTGGAGTAAGAATCGGTACTGAAGAAGATTCAAAAGCTTTGAACTTAGAGAAACTTCGCTACCACAAGTTGATTATTATGTGTGACGCCGACGTTGACGGTTCTCACATCGAAACATTGATTTTGACTTTCTTGTTTAGATATATGAAAGAATTAATCGAGAAAGGATATGTCTACATCGCTACTCCTCCTCTTTACCAAGTGAAGAAAGGAACAAAAGCACAATACGCTTGGACTGACGATCAACGTGATTTGTTAATCCAACAAATGAAAGGTGCTGGTTCTGAATCTTCTGTTAGCGTACAACGCTACAAAGGTCTTGGAGAGATGAACGCGGAACAGTTATGGGAAACAACAATGAACCCAGAAGGAAGAACATTGAGACAAGTTACAATTGAAAACGCTGCTGAAGCGGATCAAATCTTCTCAATGCTAATGGGAGACGATGTACCACCAAGAAGAGAGTTCATCGAAAGAAATGCAAAATACGCGAAAATTGATGCTTAACAATGAAGCTCTAAAAAATAGTAACAAACTCCTCAAGTATCTTGAGGAGTTTGTTGTTTTATACAATTATGCTATTCTTCTCCCGAATTTTTCAAAACCATTAACATGGAGTAAGCTCCTTGTGTCACAATCTTTGATTGGATATATTCTCCAAAATTAAGAATCTGAACAAACCCGTTTTCTCTGTTTCCAACTTCAACTTGAACTAATTGATATTGTCTAACTCCTCGTTCAACAAAAACATATTGTTTGTTATCATATCGCACAACAGCTCCCTCTGGCAATACCAACACATCATTTTTGACCACTTCAACCTCAGCATTCATAAAACTTCCAGGATACAATCCTGCTGTTGATTTCAATCTACAAATGGCTTCAGTTGAACGTTCTCTTGTCAAATTTGGATTAATAAAATCAATCACCCCTTCGTATTTATCTTCTACTTTTTCATTCGTATATGCAATTACCGGTTGACCAACTTGCAACAAATGAAAATCCTTTTCAAAAATTGTCACTGAAAGATACATATTCTTCGGATCAATAATCTCCACCAAAACATCTGTTGGATGGATATACTTTCCAACATTTGCATTCACTTCAGAAATAAAACCACTAATCGGAGCAACAATATTCACCGTTTTAGAAATGTTATTTACTGATAATTTATAGGGATTCACACCAATTAGTTGCAACTTTTTTTCCAATGATTTCACTAAAATTTGCTGTGTCAAATAGGCAGCCTTGGTCTGTTCAAATACCTTATCACTGCTTGCCTTACTCGCATTCAACTCACTTTGTCGGTTGTATTCACTTTCAAGAACTGTAAACTGTGCTTTGGCTGTTAGATAATCTTGTTGTAATTGAACAAACTGCGGATCTTCTACAAGAGCAATCACCTCTCCTTTTTGTACTGGCTTACCCGGAACCACTTTAATAGACTTTAAGTATGCTCCAAGTGGAACAGATACACTCACCACATTTTCTGGTCCTGCAACAATTTTACCGAAGACTTTTAACTTGCTCTTAATTGATTTTGTCTCTGCGAGTCCTGTTTGTACAGCAGTATTCTTGAATTGTGCTTCTGTCAACTCAACAAGAACTTCATTGCCTTCTTCCGATGCATCATTTTCCTCTGATTTCGACGAACAAGAAGTCGTCAAAACTACAGTTATTAAACTGAAAATTAAATATTTCATACTCACTTATTGCTTAAATAATAATTTAACTCAACCACACTAATCGATTGATTTTTAATGATGTCAAAATAATCTAATTGAACTTGAATTGCTTGATTTGTCAACAAAGTCCACTCCAAGTAATCAATGTCGCCATTTTGAAATTGTGCTGATGCCAATTCCATCATTTGGACTGAATTTGGTACACTCACCGATTGGTAATAATCAATCAACTGTTGGTTGTTTTGGATTTGAGAAACTAATTTCGAAACGTGTTGTTTAATCAATTGCACCCCAATTTCTTTTTCATTTTCGGCGATCAACTCCTTCGTCTTAGCCGCCTGAATGCGTGATTTTTGAGCAGTTGAAAACAGCGGGATTCCTACACCAAAATTCAACGAGTGAAATTTAAGATTGCTCCCATACTCTAAATTATCTGCCCCCACACCTCTCATACTCATGACATTGTAACCAATTTCTAAATCAGGTAATAATTTGGATTTTTCATATTGAGTCAATGATTTTGAAACTGCCAAGTTTTGTATCAACAGTTGAATTTCCGGATGCTGAGCTAGCAAGCTCGTATCTATCGAACTTATCGAAACATGCTGGTCACTCATCACCGAATAATTTGATTCAGTATTGAGCAATAAATTGAATTCCAAATTTGCGATTACACGATCTTGATTCAACTGATTGATTTGTTGTAACAATTGCATGTAATTGTTTTCAATCACAGCCAATTCCAACTTGTTATTCAATCCTTTTTCAAATCGAAGTTTTGACTTATCGATGAAAATCTGATAAATGCTATCTAAATTTTTCAATAATATATTTTTTTGTTCCAATTGCTCCAACTGAAAATAAAGTGAACTAACTTGTTTACGCAAATCAGCTTCTTTCAAATTTGTTTGCAAAACACGCATTTTCCACTCCTCATTCAGATAGTTTTTCTGTCTCGCATACACCGTTGGGAAATTAAACCCTTGTGTAA
>DATGOZ010000362.1:0-3316 GCA_035305395.1 Taishania sp.
GAAGTATCACGTGCAGATATTCAGATATGTATATCAGCGAATGGATGATGAGGAGATGGCTTTTGATGTGACCTCTCAGGTTTTTATGAAGGCATTGAAAAATCTTCATAAATATGAATACCGAGGAGTGCCCTTTGTGTCATGGTTGTATCGAATTGCTAAAAGCGAATTGTATCAAGCTTTTAGAGATAATAAAGCCGACAGAACGGTTAATATTGATACCGTTCAAGTGATTGGATTTATAGAAGAATTTGATCAAGATGAGAACGAAGAGAATAGAGAGCGCTTGTTAAAGAGTTTGTCTAAATTGAAAGAAGAGGATATGCAATTGCTTGAAATGCGCTTTTTTGAAAAAAGATCTTTCAAGGAAATAGGAGAAATATTAGAAATTACTGAGAATAATGCCAAAGTAAAATCTTTTAGAGCACTCGATAAACTAAAGAAAATATTTTTAAATAAAATTGAATAATGAAACATTTTAAGGTGAATTTAGACCGGAAGAAGTTGACAGATGAATACATTCAGTCAAAACAAAATTTTGAAACGGTTTTAAAAGGAGCTAAAAGTTCTAAAGTGAATGTTTGGAAGTCAGGATGGTTCTACGGAACCATAGGACTTTCTAGTCTAGCCGTCTTGGTTGGCGTTTCAATGTCGAACAGTAAAAACTTAATGAATGATAAAATAATTACTCAAACACCAATTACAGATGAAGTTGTATTGAGTCAAGTAGTTGACAATAATGTACAATTAGCTTCTACTACTCCAACTGAAACGAAAGCAATTGAAACAGCAGTTTTATCTGAACCAGTTGTAAAGGAAATTAAAGTACAACAAGTTTCATCTTCAGCTGATGAGAACTTGGAAAAAGTTGTTACTACTTCGATAAAAACTGTAATTGAGGAAGAAACTCAAAGTGTCGTAAAGGAAGCCGAGAAGAAAGTTTCAAGCATTTCAGCGATTCCTTCTTTGTCGGGTGTTCATCGAGGTGATATTACTTGGGAAAAATTCAAGGAAGGAAAAATTTTCATTGATGAAACCCGTGAAGTGAAATCTTTTAATGTACAATATACATCTCGTTTAGGAGATAAAACGGTTTCTGTAAGTGGAGATAAGATTCCAGACGAAATTTTACAAGATTTGGAAAAATTGGGGTTGAACCAAACAATTTTTATTACAAACCTTGTAGCTGAGGATGCATCAGGACTCAAGTTTAGATTTGTTTCAATGGATTTTAATTTAAAATTTAAATAAGAAGTCGTTCAATTGATTATAATTTTTAAATTTGTGAGCTGAATAATTCATTAGAATATTTTTTATCGTATTTTTGCGATTGATGTTATTTAAATGATACTTAACCATTTGTTGATGAATAGATTAATTATTGGAGCTGTAACAGCATTGTCTTTGGGGCTAACCACGATGACTTATGGGCAGCATACGAATTTCAACACACAAAGAAACTGGTCACTGAATAAGAAGGAAGTCATATTTGGAGTAGGGCTATCACAATTCTTAGGAGATTTAGGTGGAAAAGATTTGATAGGAAAAGACTACTCAATGCGTGACATGGATTGGCCGTCAACACATTTCGGAGGAATGGTTGGATTCAGATATCGCTTTCACCCATATTGGGCAACGACAACATCTTTGTACGGTGGAATGTTAAAAGGAAGTGACTCACATACGAATGAGATAATCCGTAATTCAAGAAACTTACATTTCAGATCCATTGCTTTAGAACTTTCTCAAAGAATTGAATTTATAGTACTCGCAAATGAAAAATTTGGAGCAAGGTTAAAAATCAAAGGATTAAAGCATGCAAAGACTAGAAACGAACAAGTTTATTTGTTTGCTGGTATAGGAGCAATGTACTATAATCCTCAAGCTCGTTACCAAGGTCAATGGACTAATTTAAGACCATTGAAGACAGAGGGACAAGGATTAACTAATGGTCCGAAACCTTATGGATTTGTTACTGCTACAATTCCAATGGGTATTGGTCTAAGAATGGGAATCGGAGAGATGTGGAGAATGGGAATTGAGGCAACATACATCAAGACATTTTCTGATTATATTGATGACGTAGGTGGTAGTTACTACGATCCAGCAATTTTAGCTTCGGAAGTTGGTCAAGAATCGGCTTTTTTATCAAATCCGAGTTACAAAAACACAACTTGGTTCGCTCCAGGAGAACAAAGAGGGGATAAGCAGAAAGATGCTTACTTCACATTGAATGTTGTTTTCTATAAGAATATTACTTACAAGAATTACAATAGTTCTAGAAACAAAAGTGGATTCAAAGGAGGAAGATATAAGTTCTAAAATGAATTTTTATATTTAATTTAGTGAGGTGGCTTTTTGTCACCTCATTTTGTTTAGTACTTTTGTATTTCATTTAGAATTATGTACAAATTATTACGAGCTATCTTATTCTTTTTCGATGCAGAAAAAGTGCATTACTTTACTACAGATCTTTTAAAATTCACACTTTCCATCCCTGGAGCAAAATGGGTAGCGAAGAAACTATTTTGCGTTGAAGATCCAAAATTGAAGCGAGAAGTTTTTGGAATTACATTTAAAAATCCGGTTGGTTTAGCAGCTGGATTTGATAAGAATGCTAAAATGTTTAACGACCTTGCTTATTGTGGGTTTGGATTTATTGAAATAGGAACACTTACACCAAAAGGTCAACCAGGAAATGATAAACCTCGTTTGTTTCGTTTGAAACAAGATGAAGCGATTGTTAATCGAATGGGGTTTAACAACGATGGAGTTGAAATAGCAGTAGAATCATTAAAAAACAGAAAAACGAATATTATCATTGGTGGAAACATTGGAAAAAATAAAGTTACTCCAAATGAAGAAGCTGATTCAGATTATATCAAAGCATTCAACGCCTTGTTTGATTATGTAGATTATTTTGTGATTAACGTTTCTTCTCCAAATACGCCAAATCTTAGAGCATTGCAAGAAAAGGAACCGTTAGAAAATTTGTTGAATAAAATCAAAATAGAAAACGCTAAAAGAGAAAATCCTAAACCGATTTTATTGAAAATAGCTCCAGATTTAACAAATGAGCAATTGGATGATATCATTGAAATTGTTGGTTCAACAAAAATTGATGGTGTTATTGCAACAAATACAACAATTGAACGTTCGGGATTAAAGACAGATAAAACACTTGTTGAAGAAATTGGAGCTGGAGGAGTTTCAGGAAAACCGTTGACTAAAAGATCTACTGAAGTAATTCGTTATTTAGCTACAAAATCCAATCATGCTTTTCCAATTATTGGAGTAGGAGGGATTCATTCAGCAA
>DATGOZ010000363.1:0-5785 GCA_035305395.1 Taishania sp.
CAAAATGGTACAAAGTTGTATTCAATTAGCACGAATTTACGTTCAAATCAACATTTCTTCAAATGGTATGGTGGATTTTTTCGGGCTATCTTAATGCAGTTTGATTTTTTCTTTGTGCAGAATAAAACGACAGAAGAGTTATTGAAATCCATTAAGATCAATCAAGTTTTGTTTACCGGAGATACGCGTTTTGATCGTGTTGTTGAAAACAAGGATCAGTTGGTTGTTGATCAACGTTTGGCGTCTTTCGTTGGTGAGTCCAATTCGGTATTCATTGCAGGAAGTACATGGAAGGAAGATATTCTGCTTCTAAAAGAACTGATTGGCTCTAATCGATTTGAGAAATACATCATTGCTCCTCATAATGTTGATGAAAAACATGTAACAGAGTTAACTTCACAATTACAATGTGATTTTATAAGATATTCAGATCAACAAGCCGATTTAAAATCAACGAACGTAATTGTTGTTGATACAATTGGTTTGCTAGCTTCAGCTTATTCTTTTGGTCACGTAGCCTATGTTGGTGGGGGATTTTCAGGAAGTTTGCACAATATTTTAGAACCAGCAGTTTTCGGCTTGCCAGTTGTTTTTGGTCCGAAGTTTTCCCGTTTCCCAGAAGCAACTGCTTTTATCAATGCAGGAATTGGTTTTTCTGTTAAAGATCAATCAGAGTTAAATACAACGTTAGATAAACTAACAAATAATCGACAAATGATTTCGTCAAAAAGTATTGCATTTGTCGAAGCAAATCAAGGTGCAACGGTAAAGATTCTTAATCAATCGTTGTAGTTTCTTCTTCCTCTTCTTGGGCAACAATGGTTCCATCTTCTTGGTTAACAACAACGGTTTTACCGTTTGATTTTATCTCAAGATATCTTGAAATAACAGGGGTTCCTACAACATCAGAATACACTTTCACAAATTTCGCTCCGAGGAAAATGATTTGTCCAGTGTAAAAAATCCATGCTAAAAAAGCAAAAAGTGATCCAACAACACCACCGTCAGCTGCGAAGAAGAAGTGAGTGAGGTAATATTTGATTAAAATCTGACCCAAGTAAACAAGAACTGCTGTTATTAAGGCTCCAAACATGGCAGATTTCCAGCGTACAATTCCATCATGTACAAATTTGAATAACATTGTGAATACAATGAAGTTGGTTGCAATGCTAGCAAAGTGAGCAAGACCATTGTTGAACAAAAAGTGCACCGTTGAATTAGTAATCAACTCCTTTCCGAGTGAAAGTAAAATTGTTTGTGCGATGTAAACAATGATGATGACAATACCTAGAATTCCAATGAAGCCAATTGCAACAAGTCGACTGATAACTGTTTGTAAAATCTTGCGTTTTACAGGGATGTCAACAGCGTCTATGTCGAGAAAATCATTGATGCTTTTTTGTAATGTTACAACAAATGCGGAACTGGTAAATAGCAGGGTGACAAAACCAACTATTTCCATGACTTTATTACGTTTAGTAATATCGAATTGATCGAGGTAATTCATGATTCCACTTACATCTTCCATTCCCACAGTATTGTGTAAGAATTCATAGATGAGATCTTGTGCCATTTCATTTCCAAGAAATCGCCCAAAAAAGTATACACCCAAATAAACCATCGGAATGACAGAAAAAATTGTGTAATATGCTAACGCTGCTGCGTGTCTAAAAGAGGCTTCCGTAAAGTACTCTTGGAATGTCTTTTTGATTAATTCCCATATCTGAATTTTACTTAAGCTTTTGCGTTTTGTCTTTTTTGTTGATTTTGATTCCTCTGACATAAATTAGCGGGTCTTTATCCAAAAGTATAATCTTTTTGCCGTTTTCTAATACAAAATTGCTTAAATAATAGCTTCCCATGAACACTGCATCGACGAATTGAACTGGAATTTGTGGAGTAGCTGATTCATCTATTTCAAATTCATCGGGTCTGAATGAAATGCTTTTTGCGCCCTCTTTGTATCGGTTTACGATTCCAAAAACGCGACCTTCGGTTATACTTTTGTAGTTGTAATAGAATTCGTTTGGTGAAGCAATGCTACTAATTTTTCCGTTTTTTAAATGAAGAATTCGATCAGTCAAGCTGAGCAGTTCTTCACTATTGTGAGAAACGATGATAAGCGACATTTTTCTAACTTCTTTCAGTGCGATGAGGTAGTTGATTAACTTTATTCTCAATTGAGAATCGAGGTGTACGAAGGGTTCATCCAACAACAAAACCTTTGGTTCCATTGCAAGGGCACGGGCTATAGCTAAACGCTGTTGTTCACCTCCAGAAAGTGTATGAGCTAAGTTCGTTCGAACATGGTTGAGTTCCAATAATTCGAGTAATTCATCAACGAAACTAGCTTGAAGGTTTTTGGTAAGATGAAGAATCTTGCTTTTGACATTTTCTTCACATGTTAGGTAGATGTCTAAATTGAAATCTTGGTTGACCAATTGAATATCCTCATATCCTGGAATCAATTTTTGGCTTGGACCTACGATGCGCTTATTCTCAAGGTGTACAGTTCCAGAATCCGAATCGACTAATCCAGCGATGATTTTCAATAAACTTGTTTTCCCAGCACCACTTTGTCCCGCAATACCTACAATTTCATTGGGTTTAACCTCAAAAGTAATGTTATTCAAAATTGGACTTGTAAAAGCTAAAGAAATATGTTCGATTCGAAGCATGTTAGAAAATTAGTTCCTTAGGAAACTCTTGAGATGCAATGTAAATACCTGGAATTGGATTTGCATAAGCTTCGTAATCTCTGATAAATAACTTCAAAAGGTATGTGTCACCTTCTTGCGTATTTTCAAAAGAATCGAGAATACTTTCAGAACAGCCAATGTATGTTGTTGGACCGTTGTCAGACACAATTTCAAAAAGAAACATGTTTGTAACATCGTATTTGAATTCTTTTCCATCCGGAAATACTCCTTGTAATGGAAAAGAAGCTTTACGATGTTCGTTGATTTGAACAACATTTGAGGTGATTCTCATCTCATCTTCCCAGTCGTACAAACGGTTGTTTGCAGAAGGTTTTCCACCAAAATTTGCGTCTGCATGTTCTTGTGAGAAGTGCTCATTGAGCATAAATACATTGATATGACATTTCATACTACAAAAATAGTACTATTTTGTTTGTCTGAATAATTGTAAAAAGATTAATTGTGTGTCGATTCTACCTGAAATAGTTTTCCAATTTTTTACTATTTTTGCACATCAATAATTCTCAAAAACAATGTTTGAAAATCTTACCGACAAATTTGAACGCGCCTTTAAAGTTTTAAAAGGACAGGGACAAATCACAGAAATCAATGTTGCGGAAACTTTGAAAGAAGTTCGTCGTGCGTTGTTGGATGCGGATGTTAATTTTAAAACTGCAAAAGAATTTACCAATACGGTAAAAGAGAAAGCGTTAGGACGAGACGTGTTGACTGCTGTATCTCCAGGTCAGTTGATGGTGAAAATTTGTCACGAGGAGCTAGTTGAATTGATGGGTGGAAATGAGGTTGATATCAACATCAAGGGAAATCCAGGAATTATCCTCATGTCAGGTCTTCAAGGGTCGGGTAAAACTACGTTTACAGGTAAGTTAGGAAATTACTTAAAAACGAAAAAACACAAAAATGTATTGTTAGTAGCTTGTGACGTTTACCGTCCTGCTGCGATAGATCAGTTACATGTATTGGGTGAGCAATTAGGGATTGAAGTTTATTCGAATAAAGAAGAAAAAAATCCAGTTGCCATTGCACAAGCAGCAATTCAATATGCAAAAAGTAAATCTTTTCATGTCGTAATCATAGATACAGCAGGTCGTTTGGCTGTTGACGAGCAAATGATGGATGAAATTGCAGCGGTTAAGCAAGCAATCAATCCAACGGAGACTTTGTTTGTTGTAGACTCAATGACAGGGCAAGATGCTGTAAATACTGCAAAAGCGTTTAATGATCGCATTGATTTTGATGGGGTTGTTTTAACAAAATTAGATGGTGATACACGTGGTGGTGCTGCGTTGTCTATCAAGTCGGTGGTTAACAAACCAATCAAATTTGTCGGAACGGGAGAGAAAATGGATGCATTGGATGTGTTCTATCCTTCTCGTATGGCTGATCGTATTTTAGGGATGGGTGACGTTGTTTCCTTGGTTGAAAGAGCTCAAGAGCAATTCAATGAAGAGGAAGCTAGAAAATTACAAAAACGTATCCATAAAGATCAGTTTGACTTTAATGATTTCTTAGCTCAGTTGCAACAGGTTAAGAAAATGGGTAATGTTAAAGATTTGATGGGAATGATTCCTGGAATGGGGAAAGCATTGAAAGATGTAGAAATCGAAGATGATGCATTCAAGCATATCGAAGCAATCATTTATTCGATGACTCCAAAAGAAAGAGAAAATCCAGATATCATCAATGGGTCAAGAAAATCGAGAATCGCGAAAGGTAGTGGAACAAGCATTCAAGATGTGAACAAATTATTGAAACAGTTCAGCGATACCAAGAAAATGATGAAGATGATGAGTAACCCAAAAAATATGATGGGAATGATGAAACAATTACGTGGAATGAAAGGAATGCCTGGAATGTAATTGATTTGTTGTTAGGATGAAAAATAAATGATTTTTTATAGTTCAATTAAACTAAAAAATCTTATTTTTCGTCTTCGCTAAAATGGTTGATAAGTATTATTGGTTATCAATTCATATTGTTTAATTTCATAGTATCTTTAACCTTTCAAATAGTCAAGATGGGTAAAATCATTGCAATAGCAAATCAAAAAGGTGGAGTTGGAAAAACGACAACTGCTATAAATCTAGCTGCTTGCTTCGGCGTACTAGAGTATAAAACGCTAATCGTAGATGCGGATCCGCAAGCCAACGCTACTAGTGGAGTGGGATTAGATCCCAAAAATACAAGAAATGTATATGATTGCTTGGTTAATGATGTTAACCCAGAGGAGTTAATCATTACAACAGAAAGTCCGAATTTGGATATTTTGCCTTCTCATATCGACTTGGTTGGTGCTGAGTTGGAAATGATTAATATTCCAAATCGAGAACACAAATTGAGTTTAGCTCTAGATAAAATCAGAGATAAATACGATTTCATCATCATCGACTGTTCACCTTCCTTAGGGTTGATTACAGTTAATGCATTGACTGCAGCCGATTCAGTTTTAATTCCAGTTCAATGTGAATACTTCGCTTTAGAAGGTTTAGGGAAGTTGTTGAATACAATTAAAATTGTACAAGGTCGTTTAAATACGAAACTTGAAATCGAAGGAATCGTATTGACAATGTATGATACACGTTTACGTTTGGCTAATCAAGTTGTGGATGAGGTGAAAGCGCACTTCCAAGATTTGGTGTTCGATACAGTGATTCATAGAAACACGAAGTTGGGCGAAGCTCCAAGCTTTGGTCAAACAATTGTAATGCACGATGTAGCAAGTAAGGGGTCTATCAATTACCTAAACTTTGCTCGTGAAGTATTACAAAGAAATGAAATAGCAAGTACAAGTAACGATTAAAAAGATATATAGAAATGAGTAGTGCTGCAAATAAACGTTCAGGATTAGGAAAGGGCTTAGGCGCTCTATTGCAGGGAGCAGATACTGGAAATAATACTCCAGTAGGTGAAGTTGGTACAATTTCGATGATTCAAATTGCTGATATCGAAGCTAACCCATTTAATCCACGTACTCATTTTGAACGCGAAGCACTTGAGGAATTAAGTCAATCAATTGCGGTACACGGTATTATTCAGCCGTTGACAGTTCGCAAAGTTGGAGCAAA
>DATGOZ010000364.1:0-2599 GCA_035305395.1 Taishania sp.
TAGCACATTTTTAAAGAATGTCAACTCACCCCCCAAACCTACAAATTCCATTGTCGACGTAGGAAACCCATATACTTCATTTGCAGCTGATGAAATGTAATACTTTCCTAAACGTACTACCTCTCCAGCGTTATACGCTACAACGAATTTCCCTGTCTTTTCAAAATCGTTGATTGCATTGCGAATTTCCTTTGCAGTAGCATATCCACAAGAGATATCACCCAATTCTAAGAAAATTCCTTTAATCTTTTTATCCGATTTTGCACGTTGAAACCCATGTAAGATATCACTCAATCCTAACGTTGTATTAACTTTCATTGATGCAATATCAATTTTTGAATTTGTCTTCTCATGAATTGCTCCATCCAACTTCATATGTAAAACAGAATTCTCTTCCGTCAAAACAGTTGAAGTCTGAGGTGAAAAACTATTTATCACACCTCCAAGAACTGTAAAAAAGATGATTGTACCTATAATTGAAGCAACTAACACTGCAACCAATGCAGGCCAAAAGATTCTTCCAAAAGTTAACTTTCTTTGTTTCATAAATGGATGTTTTATACGAAAACAAATATATCTATTCTCGTTCACTTTTTCACATCAAATACATAAATGGCAACTAATTAGGTTAAACGGTAATTCTATTCGTGATATTGCACTTATATTTGCATCATGAAGACAAAGAACGAAGTCGGCTATTACGCTATTGGCATTTTCAGAGGAAAAACACATCATAATCTGGGAACATTATGGCGTACAGCCTATGTGCTAGGTGCGCAATACATCTTTACTGTAGAAAATAAATACAAAAAACAGTCTTCTGATGTTGTAAAGGCATGGTCTAGAATTCCATTATTTCATTACGATACTTTTGATGATTTATTAAAAAATATCCCCTACGATTGTAGACTCGTTGGAGTTGAGCTCGATGATTCAGCAGAATGGCTACATACATTTGAACATCCTAAAAGAGCAATTTACCTACTTGGATCTGAGGATTTCGGTTTACCTGATTACATCAAAGAAAAATGTCATTTTTTGATTAAATTACCTGGAAACTCTTCATTAAATGTTGGTGTAACGGGAAGTATTGTCATGCACGATAGAGTAACGAAAGTTCCTACAAACTTACCTCCTCACCACAATAATTTGTAATGCACAACACATGAAAAAAATTCTATTACTATTTCTCTTTTTAAATGCAGTAATGGCATTTAGCCAAAATTATACCATTAGTGGAAGTATCAAGGATGGTGAAAATGGAGAAGATTTAATTGATGCGATGGTTGTCGTAAAGAATGCCAGTAATATTGGTGCAAAGACGAATACCTATGGTTTCTATTCATTGACTTTAGCAAAAGGAGATTACACCCTCATCTTTCGTGCAGTGGGGTATGAACCAAAAGAGCTGACGATCGAACTCACAGAGAATCTCAAATTAAATGTCGAGCTCATCATTCCTAAAGCGGTAAAAGAAATCGAAGAAGTTCAAATCACAGCCACAAAGGAAAATGACAACATCACCAAATCTGGAATGGCCGTGACGACATTAACACCTAAAGATATCGAAACGGTACCTGTGTTATTTGGTGAAAAAGACATCGTAAAAACCCTTCAGTTAACTCCCGGAGTTAAAGCAGCTGGAGAAGGAAACGCAGGTTTTTATGTAAGAGGTGGTGGTGCTGACCAAAATTTAGTCCTTATCGACGAGGCTCCTGTTTATAATGCTTCACATTTATTAGGTTTCTTTTCAGTTTTCAATTCTGATGCTATCAAAGATGTTTCACTTTATAAATCTGGTATTCCAGCTGAATATGGCGGTCGCGCTTCATCTGTTTTAGATGTCAAGATGAGAGATGGAAATAACAAGAAATTTGGTGCCTCTGGTGGTATTGGATTAATCTCTTCCCGTTTAACTGTTGAAGGTCCAATCGTGAAAGACAAGGGTTCTTTCATTATTTCTGGCCGTCGTAGCTACATGGATTTATTTCTCAAAGCATCTAAGGATAAGGACATGCGTGATACCAAACTTTATTTTTATGACTTAAATCTTAAGGCTAATTATAAAATAACTGAGCGAGATCGCATTTTCCTTTCAGGGTATTTTGGTAAAGACAAATTTGGTTTTAGCGATTTGTTTGGGTTCAACTGGGGAAATACAACAGGAACATTGAGATGGAATCGTATTATTAATGAAAAACTATTTTCAAACACATCACTTATCTTCAGTAATTTCAACTACAGTTTCGACGTTGGAGCTAACGGTCAATCATTTGGGGTCAATGCCTCGATACAAGATTGGAATATTAAACAAGATTTTAGTTACTACATAAATCGCAAGAATTCACTGAAGTTTGGAGTAAATGCCATTCACCATACGTTCAAACCAGGGAAACTAACTTCAACAGTAGAGGCGTTCAATGAACTAAAAGTTCAGAATCAATACGCTTTAGAATTTGGTGCCTATGTTCAAAATGACCAGAAAATTGGTGATTTCATATCCATTATGTACGGTCTTCGTTATTCTGGATTCAACTACATGGGTAAAGCCAAAGCTTATGAGTATGATGAAAGTGGAACTAAGTTAAGTGAAACCGAG
>DATGOZ010000365.1:0-7673 GCA_035305395.1 Taishania sp.
GATAATTTTTGTGTGCTATTGAACCGGTTGAATAAAAGTTCTCCTTCGTAGAATGGTCTATTTTTTTGTGCTAAACCAAAGTCAGAAGCTCCAGATGCTTTTCCGAAATAGCCTTTTTTCGCATCATCTTTGAGTTTTAAATCGAGGACTTTAATTTTTTCCTCACTACCAAATTGACCAACATCATTTTTTTCATATACTTGAACAGATTCAATAGCATTTGCAGCTAAGTTTTTTGTTGCAATCGTTGGATCTGAACCAAAGAACTCATCCCCATCTACCAATACTTTGGTAATTTCCTGACCTTGAGATTTGATTTTTCCATCGGAATCTACTTCAATTCCAGGCAATTTTTTAAGTAAGTCCTCAACAACTGCATTTTGTCCTACTTTGAAGGAATCAGCAGTATACACTAAAGTATCTCCTTTGAAGTAAATGGGATCTTTATATGCATAAATGACCATTTCTTCGATTTGGGTTGCCTTTCCAGGCATACGAATACTTGGAATGTCTATTTCATTGTTTTCTTCACTTCCTACAATGTAAAATGTCCTATCATCATATTTTGGATGTGAGATGGTTAACATAAACGTATCGACAGGAAGGTTCATTTCGAATTTTCCATCCTTATCTGTTCTTTTAAAATCCAATAAAAGAGAATCTTTTACTCTTACAGCAGTTGCCAAAGAATACTGTAAAGGAGTGACGCCGTTTGTGTCAACTACAACACCTGTAATTCTCATTTTTTGCCCAAAAGAGATTTGTGTCAACAATAAGAGTGTAAAAAGTGCTAAAAATCGATTAATCATAAATAAGTGCATTATACGCAACAAAAGTAATTAATTGATTCAATATGAGATAAAACTATTTACTAGTGGTTGAAACAGGATGTTAAATGGTAAATAGTCATTAAAATGATTTCAATTCGATAACTTCAAAAAACTTTGAGCAAGTAGCTCTATATCTTCCCATAGGAGTTTGGAAAATCAATTCATAATTAATCAACTCATTGCCTTCCCAAATTCCATCGACTGAAGTAAATTGGTCTATTTGAGAACTATATTTGCGGTTTTCTAGATGCATTACCGCAATGTTTTGTAACAATAATTTTGTTTCGATCGACTTTAATTCTCTTGCCAATAGAAAAACATTCAACATGTGATTCATAAAGTTATTTTGTTCAAATGTCAGGCGTTGATCTAACTCTTGTTGAAATAAATTATAAAATGCCATTTCTTCATTTGTGGCTTTATAATTTGGATAAACAATGGATTCACCGGTTAAAAAAGCTTTGTAGATAGCTACGCGATCATTGGGTATTTCATATTGTTCAACGATTTTAAAATCAGTTATCTCGTTTAAGTGGTTAAAATGAATATCAGCAAGATAGATATTCGAATTTTTGCTTGTTTGAATGTTGTAAACGTGATGTTCTATGTATTGAAGTTTTTCGTTACTTGTGGCGACAACAATTTTTTGATTGTTAATTTTTTCTTCAAGTTCTTTATCAAATCGACCAGCTTGCTCATTAGCGAATTTTATTTCGTACAAAGAATCTAATAAACGATGATGATATGGTTTTACTAGTGTCGTTTGACCAAATACAATGTTTTGATAAACAACAGCCGTGTCTTTGTATGAATCTCTAATATATTCGGATACTTTGGCTTTTCTGTTTTTTGAAAGATCTTCTCTGGTTTCTGTAGGTGTATATTTCAATCCACATGATGCGATAACACCACAGGCAACAAATAATAAGATAATTACTTTCTTCATGAAGAATCCTTTTATCAAAAATAGAAATTTTCTAGTAAGAACCAATGGAATGATTTGTCACAAAAATTAGACCAGCTTTTAAAAGATAATTTTTATGAAAACAAGGTAGCGGCTAATGCTCTACTTTGTTTGTCTATTTTTACATAGTCTTCCAAAGTTGGATTTTTGATTAATTCCATTTCTTTCATCACACGTTCGTTGATTTGTGCAATTTCTAAGAATTGAATTTTTTCATCTAAAAATGCTTGTACAGCAATGTCGTTTGCTGCATTCAACGCACATGCAGCCGTACCACCCATTTCCATTGCTTGAAAAGCTAAGTCTAGGTTTTTGAATAATTTTCTGTTAGGCTGTTCAAATGTAAGTTGTGGGTAATCCATAAAGTTGAAACGTGGAAAATCTGTTTTCCATCGCTGTGGATAGGTCAATGCAAATTGAATGGGTAGTTTCATATCGGGTAAACCCATTTGTGCTTTCATGCTACCATCTTCAAATTGAACGAGTGAATGAACAATTGATTGCGGGTGAACAATCACATCAATTTGTTCAGGTTTCAAGCCAAATAACCACTTCGCTTCAATTACTTCCAAGCCTTTATTCATCAAAGATGCGGAATCAATTGTAATTTTCGCGCCCATCTCCCAATTTGGATGTTTTAAAGCCTGAGCTTTTGTAACAGAACTCAATTGATCTTCTGTAAATCCTCTAAATGGACCTCCAGATGCCGTGAGGTAAATTTTTTCAATTTTGTTGTGAAACTCTCCAACCAAACACTGAAAAATAGCAGAATGTTCTGAATCTACAGGGTAGATGTTAACGCCATTTTTTTGTGCTTCGGATGTTACCAATTCTCCTGCAACAACCAAGGTTTCTTTATTGGCTAATGCGATATTCTTTTTCGCCCAAATGGCATGCATTGTAGGTTTAAGTCCAGCATAACCAACTAAAGCGGTCAATACAACATCGATATCTGATCCTTCGACAACTTGACATAATGCTTCATCACCACAGTAAACATGAATATCATGCTCCCACAAAGCGTCTTTTACTTTTTGATAGTGTGTTTCGTCAGAAATGACAACAGAATTCGGATTAAATTTTATCGCTTGTTCAATCAATAGATCACTATTTCTACCTGCTGTTATGACTTGTAAATCAAATTTATCTGGATATGCCTGAATAACTTCCAATGCCTGTGTTCCGATTGAACCAGTAGATCCTAAAATTGCGACTCCTATTTTTTTCTGCATGACGCAAATTTAATTTTTTTCTTTCCATTTATGGATTAAATTGAGACTTATTAAGAATTATCAGGCTGAATAATTCTAAATTTGTAAAGTCAAAATTTTGAAATGCTGAATCCGAGTTCAAGTGGTTGGATAAACAAGTATTTTTCACTTATCGAAGAGGGTGGGGTGATACTGAAATATCCAAAAATGAATGAATTTGATTCTCAGCATCAATTGCACCTGCTAAGTGGTAGAACAGGAATCGTATTTGGTCATGCTTCACGTTTTTTGTTTTACAAAGGCGAAGATAGTGCCCGTTGGACTGAAGAAGAGAAGCTGAAGTTGCTTTTGTTTGAAAGCCTGCTTTTGGTTTATATTCAAAAATATGGCCAGCACGAAGATTTACGAAATCAATTTTTAGATAAACTCATCAATTATTATTCAGAGCACAATAGCAAGTCTATTCAACAAATGCTTACTTTTTGGGTAAAGAAAAGTAGGGCACAACAATTAGAATCTATTTTTTCAAAGCGTATCGATGTTTCAAAAGGAATTTTTGACAACCGTTTTTGGTTCAAGTCGTTGAATAATGTGTTTGTGTATTTGGATGTTATTCTCTTTGATCGCTTTTTGAATCACGAGGATACTGAAGCCTTGAGTAGTTATTCGGAATATGCATACAATTCATTGATTGCAATTTTGTTGGGAGCTTTGTCTGATGGTTCTATTGACGAAAAAGAAAAGACCATGTTTCAGGTGTTTCTTTCATCAGCTAATTTGGAAGGATTTTATAAAGATGAAGCAAATTTCCATTTGATTAATGGAGCATCAATCAAGGACTTTACTGATTTACCTCAAAAGGATAAATTATTTTGTCGTTTTATTGTTGATCTAGCGTTATTGACAGTTTTTAGTAATAATGAAGTGCAAGACTTAGAGTTAAAGTTTATCCAAGAACTTGCAACTGATTTAGGATTACATGATTACGACGTAGAAGAATCAATGGCGATTATTGAAAACTTTTTACTTTATAGTGATGTTTCCAATAGTTATCTGAGCAATAAATCGTCATACGAGCGAATTTATAATAGTTTTTCTGATCGCTGGACTAAAGTTATTTTGAGAAATAAGGATAAACTAGCACTTGAATTGACGCAAAGTAAAGAACTGGTTCACTTGATTAAAAAGTCTGCAACGCAAGAATTAACTGCTGAAGAAAAAGAAAAGGTAAAAACACAGTTTTTAGACATCGTTAAATCAATGCCTGCTTTGGCTATTTTTATGTTGCCCGGCGGTGCGATATTGTTACCGCTTATCTTAAAAGTCTTACCTACATTGATTCCTTCTGCTTTCAGAGACAATGAATAATCGCAGAATTTAATGGTTTTTCTCGGTAATAAAATCGTTGAATGAGATAAAATCCCAGACTCCCAATTAGATACATTAAAACATCCATCCAGTCACCAGTGTGGGCATATTTCGTCTGAGTAGTTGGAGTGATAAGCTCAAACAGAATCGACATCAAAGCGAAGAGTGTGATAATGAGTGAAGTTGGAATTATTAAACTTCGATCTTGTTTCAACAATCGAACACCAATCAAACAAATGCTAAGTTGCAGTGGAATAAAAAGTAGATCGGTGAAATAATTGTCGATGAATTTATTCGAAATACCACTTTGATACTTTACCCATTTGCTGATGAAGTAAAGAATGGTAATTAGTGTGCTAATATAGATTGGTCTTCTCATCATTTATCCATTTGTTCCGAGCACTAGATAAGCAAAGAAAAATGCAATGCTCATCACAATTGCCCAGATAGTATATAACACGTAGTAGATTGCTCTAAAAAACAAGAAACGTGAGTTTTTCCAGCTTTCTAGAAAAATATCGAAAGGTGTTTTGGGTTTGTTTTGTCGGATTGTTTCTCGTTCAATTTCTCGTTGTTCTTCAATTAAAACTGGAGAAATTAAATTGCCACATTTTTGACAATAATCTTCATCATTGTTCCAATGATTACAGTTTTTGCACTTTCTTTTGACTGACATAGCGCACTGTTTTTTAGTGTTATATATTGCAAAACTACAACAATTAGCTAAAGTTAGCTAATTTGAAAATAAATTATTTTTAACTTTATAAAAATTAAATACAGTTGAAAACGAAAGACAAGATTCTAAATAGCGCTTTGGAGTTGTTTAATGAGCGAGGAGTTGAGCAAGTAACAACGCTTCTTATCTCAAAAGAATTGGGTATTAGTTTGGGAAATGTGCATTATCATTATCCCAATCGCAATGCTGTGATTGAATCGCTTATCAATCGTTTTTTGCAAGACATGGATGCATTGTCAAAACGGTTGATTCAACAGCAACCAACTGATTTTTTTCATCAAGCAATTCGCACGCAGTTTTTCACATTCAAAGAAATGTGGAAATATCGTTTTCTATTTTCAGATCGATTAGTCATAGCTCGTAGAACGACTTATCTAGAAGATTTGTTTAAAGCAATGGTCGACCAGCGAAGAAAAGATTTTGATGCGTCAATTGAGATGTTGAAGGAAAATGGAATTATTCGATTGGATGTTAATCAGAAAGCTATTGACGCACATTTTCAACAATTGGTTATCTGGAACAACAGCTGGATTTCGTTTTGTGATTTGTTTTTGTCAGAAGAAGAACCATACATTTTTTTTGCAGAACAATCCATTTGGACTTGGCAATCGCTATATAATTTGCCCGATGAGGTGATTGAAAAACATGTGCAAACGGTAAAGGAGGAGATGGGGAGCATGGAAGAAGGTTTCCTCCCTTGAGGGAGGATTAAGGTGGGTGACAATTATGTAATTATCAAATTTGGAAAAATCTTAGCATATATATCATTTAAGATGAAGATATCATTGCACAAGGATGAAAAGGTGGCGCGTTAAGACTGACTAATGCTGTAGCGAAGCTAAAAAATGTTTAATTTTCAAATTTTCAATTTCCAAAACATGAGCAACTTCACACGAGCACTGAGTAAAATTTCGGTAGATTTAGATCTTTCATTTGATAATTCAGGTGATCAATTGGAGCAATTAAGTTTTTACCTAAATGAACTCATCAATCGTGATTTCAATGCTGTAGTGCAAATTTTATACAGAATGGATGTTTCCGAAGCAAAAGTGCGTGAAAAACTCGCAAATCCCTTACCTGGTGAAACAGCTGGTTCTATCTTAGCTCATCTGCTAATTCAACGTGAAATGGAAAAGATGAAATGGAGAGAACAATTTAAAAATGGCGAGTTGTAAAACAAAAAAAGCCGATGCATAACACCGGCCTTTCAAAAGCTATTCTTCTTTGATTAAAAATCCCAACCAAAACGACTGTGAAGTTGCTCGTGAATGTAGTTAACTACTTCTTCATTTTCAACTCGATCAATAACATCTCCGATGAAAGCTGTTACCATTAATGCTTTTGCAGATTTCTCAGAAATACCACGTGCTCTTAAATAGTAAATTGCCTCTTCATCCAATTGTCCTGTTGTAGAACCGTGAGAACATTTTACATCGTCGGCATAAATTTCCAATTCTGGTTTAGAATTTACAGAAGCCGAATCAGATAACAATACATTTCCGTTTGATTGGTATGCATTGATTTTTTGTGCTTGTGGACGAACAAAAACTTTTCCGTTAAAAACTGCAGTTGAGTTTTCATCCATTACACCTTTGTACATTTCATTTGATTCACAATGAGGGAATAAATGATCTACAGTTGTATAGTTGTCTACTTGTTGAGAACCTTTTAATACATAAGTTCCGTTCAAATGTGTATCACAATTTTCTCCTTCAACATCAATGAACAATTCGTTGCGAACCAAGCCTCCGTTCAACGTGATAGAGTTGATGGTAAAGTGTGAACTTTTTGCTTGTTTCACATGTTCATTCGAAATGTGGAAGTTGTTTTCTGCTTCGTTTTGCAATTTTTCTATGTTCAACTTCGCATTTTCTTCAACGAAAACTTCCGTAACATTGTTAGCAAACGATTCAGTTGCATTTTCTGACAAGAATACTTGAACAATTTCTGCTTGTGAGAATTTCTCAGCAACAATAACGTTTCTTAAGTTAGCAATCGTATTATCGCCTGTCAAAACATGAACGATTTGAATTGGTTTTTCTACAACTGTTTTAGCTGAGATATGGACATATGCACCATCTGTTGCATAAACAGTATTCAACGCAGCAAATACATTGTTATCAGTACGTAGGTTTTTACCGATGAATTCAGTTGCAACATTTGCTGACAATGGTTGAACGGTAACACCAGCTTGTCCTTCAGTTGAAGACAAAGCAGCATCGTAGAATCCGTTAACGAAAACAATCGTTTGCGCGTCTTTCACTGGTAAGTTCAATACAGAAGCACTTCCTCTAGCAGCAGTAAATGTTTTGTTAGCGATTTTCGCTACACGTGTATATTTCCAACGCTCAACTCGCGTAGTTGGAAAATCCAACGTAGCAAGTGTATTTTGAGCGGCAGCAAGAACATCACCATTAATTCCAAGCGTTGTTTTTGTCAAACGCTCTTGAAATTTAGCAATCTTGCTATCTTGAATAACTTCACTCATTTTCTTGTTTTTTTTAGAATTAGCTTATTCTCCTAATTCTGCTTTGATCCAATCGTATCCTTTTTCTTCTAACTCC
>DATGOZ010000366.1:0-2683 GCA_035305395.1 Taishania sp.
ATCCGTGTATTGAATGAGGATTATAATCGAATGAATGCAGATTCTGTTAACTTAAGATCAGAGTTTTTGCCTTATGCAGGAAAAGCAAACATTCAATTCAAGTTGGCTGAGTTTGATCCACAAGGAAATCCAACAAATGGAATCACGCGTACGCAAACGAGTACAACATCTTTCATGGATATGATGGGGATGCTATCTGGAGATATGTCATCAATGGAGAAAGTTAAGTCAACAGCAAATGGTGGAATTGATCCGTGGAATCAAAGCCGTTATTTGAATATTTGGGTTTGTAACATGGCTGTAAATTTGATGGGTATGGAAATGCCAATGTTGTTAGGATATGCTACTCCTCCTGCAAACTTACCTAACTGGCCAGCTGGTTCAACTGCAAATATGTCTGATGGGGTTGTAATTCAGTACCAAGTTTTTGGATCAAACAATCCAAATCCATTTGATATGGGCTTAGGAACTCCTTATAATGTTAAAGGTAGAACTGCTACGCACGAAGTAGGTCACTATTTAGGTCTACGTCACGTGTGGGGTGATGGAGATTGTTCTCAAGATGATGGTATTGCTGATACACCAAATGCAGCAGACCAATCTCAACAAGATTGTGATAATACTAAAAACACATGTACAGACAATATCGGTGGGGTAGATTTACCTGATATGATCGAAAACTTTATGGATTATTCTGCTGAAGATTGTCAAAATACTTTTACTGCACAGCAAGTTGATTTGATGAGAAGCGTTTTGGAAGATCACCGTTTTGATTTGATTAATAATAACCCAGCTTTGAGTATTACTAAAGTTGATATGTTAAATGCTTCTATGTATCCAAATCCAGCTAATGGTTCAGTTACAATTACTACTGACAAACACATTTCAGGAACAATTGTTGTGATTGATTTGAACGGAAAAGAAGTATTGAGCCAAAACGTGAATGGTGTTGAATCTACATTAAACATTACTTCTTTGAGCAATGGAGTTTACCAAGTTGTAATTGTTGGAGCTAATGGAGCTTCAAACACGCTAAAATTGGTTAAATTGTAATAAACCATTCAAAAAATACATGAAAGGGAAGCCAACGCTTCCCTTTTTTATTTTAATATCATTTCGATGTGCTCGATTCCGTCTTCGTCATAAGGCTCACCTTGTTCAACAAACCCAAAGGAATTGTAAAAGCGAATTAAATAAGTTTGAGCGCCAATTCGGATGTTTTGATTCGGATATAATTTGCGTGTCGCTTCGATACTTTTTGCCAATAATTCGATACCATATTTCTTTTTGCGAACAGCAAATGCTGTCAACACACGACCGATAGATGCTTCTTCAAAAGATATTCCGGGAGGAACAATTCGTGCGTATGCAACCAATTTTCCAGTTTCATCAACTCCCATTAAATGGTGACATTTCAAATCTTTGTTGTCTATGTCTTGATAAATACAAGTTTGTTCTACTACAAATACTTCGGAACGCAATTGTAGTAGTGTATAAAGTTCAGATGTTGTTAATTCAGAAAATGATTTTAAAACCCAATTTAAATGCTGCATTTCAATTTGATTTTTGCTGTTGATAACCTCTGTTTATCAAATATACTCCCAATAAAACTGTTAATAGTGCAAGCAGTGTAATGATTGTTAGTTGTTCATTAAGGAGGAAGTACCCCAAAATAAGTGCAATTACTGGATTCACATATGCATACAGTGAAGCAACTCCTACAGGTAATTTATCTAGCGCATAAACAAAACAAGAATACGCTACGATCGAACCAAATAGGATGAGGTAAATGAGTGCCCAAATACTTTGGGCTGTTACTGTCGAAAGCTCGCTGTAATCGTCTAAAAATGGACTCATAATCAGTAAGAATGCTCCTCCACTAAACATTTGAATTGCTGCATTGGTAAGGACATTCCCTGTTGAAGGTTTATTTTTTGCATAAATGCTTCCAAACGACCAAGCTAAACATGCAGCAAAACACATCATCATACTGAAGAAATAGATGGGATTCACAAGATCTCTGAGATTGTCTCGAAAAATAAGCACAATGCCAACACAGCTTACTAGTAACCCTAAAGTGATTGGCTTATTCAGCTTTTTTGTATCAAATTTGAAAATGTAGTTAATAATGACAATGTAAACTGGTAAAATAGAAACAATCATTGCTGCAAGACCACTTGGAATTTGTCGCTCTGCCCAACCAATTACACCATTTCCCAACGAAATCATTAAAATCCCTGGCACAGATTGATGTAAAAACTGTTTCCATGTAAATGCTAACTTCTTTAACATTGCCAATGCAAGTAGAATAACGATTCCAGCAGTTATTTGTCGTATGCCCGAAAATAAAAATGGAGGAAAGGATTTAACTCCAATGAGTAGTGCAAAGTACGTTGTACCCCATACAACGCAAACGACAGCAAGCGCGATATAAGCTTTGGTATGGGTCTGCATGTGTTTGAAATTTTAGAGCACAAAAGTAGTTAAGATTGAGGTGATAATCTAAAAAATGTGATGAGAGGAAAAATAAATATTTAAGTGAAATTCATTTTCCTATCCGCTGTATTTGTGTAGCTTCAATCAGCGTCGAGAGATAAACCAGCTGACTGAGGTTCTCGAAGACAGCGGAACAACAAAGCCTGATATTGCTATCAGACTTTCTTTATGCGGTGAGAGAGGGATT
>DATGOZ010000367.1:0-4164 GCA_035305395.1 Taishania sp.
TGCAATTGCATCAGCTTTAGAAACCTCTTTGCGAACAAAAGGCATTTTTTCTTTTGCCAACTCTTTCATTTTTGCTTCGATTTTCTCCAAGTCTTTTTCTTGAATGGTATAATCCATGAAGTCAATATCATAGTAAAAACCATTCGCTACAGGAGGACCGATAGCTAACTTAATTCCAGGATAATAAAACTCCAACGCTTCTGCCATCAAGTGAGCGGATGAGTGCCACATTGTCGATTTCCCTTCAGCATCATTCCAGGTCAACAATTGCAAGGTCGTATCTGCTTGAATAGGTGTATTCGCATCTACAACTTGATTGTTAATTTTTGCTGCAAGTACATTACGAGCCAACCCTTCTGAAATGCTCATAGCAACATCCATAGGTGTAATACCAGCTTCGTATTGTCTTACTGATCCGTCTGGAAGAGTGATGTTAATCATTGTTATAAAATCTATTATCCGTTAATTTTAATGTGCAAAGATAAGCATAGCAATTTGAATGCAATAATAATTGTGCGAAAAAATGGTGGATTTAAACCTTTATTAACGATACCTTTTTGACTCAAAAAGTATTTTCTTTAATCAATTTCACAAAACCACTGTTGAAAACAAATCAAACAACACATTTTTGAAAAAGATTCATTAATCTAAATTTGAACAAAAAAACCATGAAAATTACATTCAATTCTCCTTTTGTTTTGACGTTCGCATTACTTGCTACATTTGTTCTCATTATTAGTTTAAGTGCTGGAGGACCAATGCAAATTTTGACATTGAATGGAAATTTCGACTTCAGAAGTTGGCAATCATATGTTGGATTATTTTTATACCCATTAAGTCATGCTGGAGTAACTCACCTCGTTTCAAACTTTAGCATCATACTTTTGATTGCGCCACTATTAGAAAAACAATATGGTTGGCAAAAATTATTAATCATCAGCATTATCACAACGCTGGTAATCGGGGTTACACACATCATTTTATCAGACCAAGGATTAATTGGAGCAAGTGGACTTGTTTTCTTATATATTGTTTTAGCAAGTTTAGTAAATGCTTCAAACAAAGAAGTCCCATTAACATTCATTCTTGTTGTCTGTATGTTTTTGGGACAAGAAATACTCAACAGTTTCAAAGAAGACCATATTTCGCAATTAGCTCATATCGGAGGAGGAGTTATGGCTATTGTCTTCCGATATGTTTTGAAGTCAGCTTAATTTACTTTCACTGAAGTCTTTTGCAAGTATTTTTTTCCTTCTTTCCAGTATACACAACGCACATCATATTGTCCTTTTTCCAATTCAGCAACTGGAACTAAGTATGTTGTTGTACCTGAAATAGAATAATTTTGGTCCAATTTATCATTATTTGGACGCCATAGATGCAATGCAATGGAATCAGCATTTAGATTTTGATCAAACTGAAATACCAATTGATTATCTCGCTGTGAGATGATTAACGAATCCAATACTTGCGCAGATTTAATCGCATCAATCTCTTGTTGATATGCAATTTCATCTACATAATATTTTTCGCTCACTAAATCCACATTTTGCCTCATCAAAGTAGTTGCAAGAACTCCAATAAATACTACAAATGTTCCGAGTGCAATAAAAATTCCTTTTCCCCAATTCATGGCTTCAGTTTTATATTAATAAATCGGTCCGATTACCTTTATTTTTTCCTTGTCAATTAAGTTCCCGTTTCCAAAAACTTCCAATTCAAATTCCTTCTTACCTCCTTTTATTTCTGACAATGGCATTCGAACAATAAAACGTTCCTTAACAGTTCCTTCAGATGGAAGCTTCAAATCCTTCACAACTTGTTCAATAACACCTTTTTGTCCAGCTGGCAATCTCAATTCAACTTGGTATTCTTTACTTGTTTTATTTATCAAGCTGATTTCAAATATATTAACAACATGTCCATTATCAATTCTAAATGTTGTTCCTCGTTGACGTAAAATGATACTTTCAAAATCAGAACGAGTCAACATAGCAGTTAGAACCAATCCTAATAAAAGTACTAACAATGCTGTATATGCTTTTACCCTTGGAGTCCAATGAAATTTTGTATTCTCAACGATGTTCTTCTCAGATTTGAAAGCAATAAGTCCTTTGGGCAAACCAACACTTTCCATCATGTAATCACACGCATCGATGCAAGCCGTACAGTTGATACACTCCAACTGAGTACCATTTCGGATATCTATTCCTGTTGGGCAAACATGAACACATTGTTTACAATCAATACAATCGCCTTTTCCTGCAGTCTTTCTATCTTCATTTTTCTTGAATTTTGCACGATTTTCTCCTCTGCGGTGATCATATGAGATGACCATAGTATTCGCATCAAGCAAGACACCTTGCAAACGTCCGTACGGGCAGATTGTTGTACAAACTTGTTCACGAAGTCTAGCAAAGACCAAAAAGAAAACAGTTGTGAAAACTACGATTGAAATAAAACCTCCAATGTGCTCATTCAACGGATCAGTTTGAATTTCCCACAATCTATCCGATCCAATGATGTAAGCCAAGAACGTGTTTGCAATTAAGAAGGAAATAATCCAAAAGATTGAAATTTTAGCAACTCTTTTAAAGATTTTTTCTTTCGTCCAAGGTGAATCACGCAATTTCTTTTGATGCGTATAATCTCCTTCAATCCAATATTCAATTCGACGAAAAACCATCTCCATGAAAATTGTTTGGGGACAAACCCATCCACAAAATAGACGACCAAAGATGATTGTAAAGAAAATTACAAAAACTACCCCTAGCACCATTACCAAGGCAAAAATCCAAAAATCTTGAGGCCAGAATACATTACCAAAGATGATGAACTTACGCTCAAGGATGTTGAAAAGAAGTAATTGTTTCCCTCCAATCTTCAAGTGAGGAGCAAGAAAGAGGAAGGCCAAGAGAAAATAGGAAACAATTTTACGATAATTGTAGAATGTTCCATTGGGCTTTTTAGGGAAAATCCATATTCTTTTCCCCTTGTCATTTACGGTTGCTATACGGTCTCTAAAACCTTCCTCTACACTCATAATACCTAAAAATAAAAGATAGACTTAATGTGTTAAATTGTTCAATAAGCTATTACGGTTCAACAATCTTACCTTCTGGTTCTTTTCCATTTTTTGCTTCTTGGAAATGCAATACATAAGAAGCTACTTGTTGAATCTGTGTTGGCTTAAGTTTTGAAGCATGTTCAGGCATACCATTTGAAGTTCCATACTTAATCACTCCAAATAATTCTTTGATATCATAACCATATATCCAAGTTTTATCTGTTAAGTTTGGACCAATTTTACCTGAACCATCTTCTAAGTGACATGTTGCGCAGTTCACTTCGAAAATTACTTTTCCTTGATTCAATTCACTTGGATCTTCCAACAATTCAGCAGTTGTTTCGTCCACATTCATCGCCATCTTAGTTAAGTATTCTTCAACTTCTTTTTGCTTTGCCACCATTTCCTTTTCATAGGCCTTTATTTGCAAATCACCTGTACCTAACACATGGTAATGAAACAAGTACACTACTGCGAAAACAATTGTTGCATAGAATCCCCATACCCACCAAGGTGGCAAGTTATTGTCTAACTCTTGGATACCATCGTATTCATGATCCATCAAAATTTTATGTTCTTCCTCAATAGCTACAGCATCAGTCAATACTTTATTCAATTTTTTAGTAACTGAAACCTCAACCTGCTTAACTTTTGGTTTGCGAACCATTTTCATGAAGTTCATGAATAACCAACGTAAGTAGAATACAACTCCCAAAAGTACTAAGTCAATTGCCAAGAACCAGTACAAATCTCTATTCTCAACAAGTAACCATGGTTCACCTTCTTTAGCCATTCCCGGACGATTGAAAGTCATACCAAACAATTCATTTCCTGCAAACAAGAATCCAATAATTAAGAGCACTGTCAATGCAGATGAACTACCTCCAGCATTACGCTCTTCATGACGTTTTACAATTCTTTCTTTGAAATATGCTGATTTAATCAATGAAGAAATAGAATTCGCCATCATCGCAATCGCTAACAACAAAACAATAGTTACACCGATAAACCAATAGAATAATGTAATATTCTTAGAATAGTTTGGTACATATTTCACTTGCACCTCTCCACCTGCTACAGCTACATCTCCTGTACTA
>DATGOZ010000368.1:0-3494 GCA_035305395.1 Taishania sp.
GTTGCTCACTCTCTTCACCCGACACATACAACACCTTCAATTGATTATTAGCAATGGCTAATTGCAACATTAAAGTTGATTTACCGATTCCCGGTTCACCACCAAACAAAATCAGCGATCCCAAAACAAGTCCACCTCCCAGCACGCGATTCAATTCCTGATCATCCAATTGGTAGCGTTCTTGTTCCACTCCTTGAATATCCAAAATGGCTGTTGGTTTGGATGTCTTCCCTGATTTTGAAAACGCCACAATATTTCCTGGAAGTGATTTTTCAATCATTTCCTCAACAAACGTATTCCATTCGCCACATGAAGGACATTTCCCTAGCCATTTAGGTGCTTCATAGCCACAATTTTGACAGAAGTATGCTGATTTTAATTTTGCCATGACACGAATTTACGCATTCTAAGTCGATTTCAAATTCTAAAAAAATCAATTTTCAATACAATAATAAACGATATTTCAAGTTTGTTTAGTCGGAATAGATTTTTAACCTTAAATTCGCACTTCTTATAAAACTATTAGGATAAACCATGAGTGATCAAATCGAACAATTTGAAAATGAACGCCAAAATTTATTGGTGTTTTTGTGGAAAAATAGAAAACTAGTTATTGGAATTACTGCTGTTGGAATGTTTGTTTCATTAGTCATTTCATTGTTGCTAACTCCAATCTTCCGCTCTACAGCAATTGTATTCCCAACTGCAACAAGTACCGTATCATTCTCGGAACAACGCAATGCGAAAGCCGCTGCAATGGACTTTGGTGAAGAAGAACAAGCAGAACAAATGGTTCAAATCTTGCAATCTGCAAGTATTCGAGATCACATCGTCGAAGAGTTTGATTTGATGAAACACTACGAAATCAGCAACGATGACGCCAACAAACGTCATAAGTTGATTAAAGAATTCAATAGCAATTTCAGTTTTTCTCGCACGCGTTATGGTTCAATTCAAATTGATGTATTCGACAAAGATCCTGAAAAAGCAGCTGCAATGGCTAACAGAGTTGTTGACTTAATCGATACCATAAAAAATGAGATGATAGCTCAACGTACTTCTGAAGCATTCAAAGTTGCGCAACGTAAGAAGGAAATGTTACAACAAGATTTATTCAAAATCAGTGCTCAAATTGATAGTTTATCAAAATTGGGCGTTATGAACATCGATGCAAGAGCAGGACTTTATCAAGCTTTAGTTGATGCTAAAAATCCAAATGAAAAAGCTGAGATTAAAGAAAAATTGGCTATCAACGAAAAGTTTGGTCCAACATTCGATGAGTTGGAGCATATCCGTCGTGAGAAAATTACAATCTTCGAAGAGTTCATGGCGATTTACGAACAAGCTGAATCAGATGCCAATGCACGATTAAACCATAAATTTATTGTAGAAAGAGCTGTTGTTGCTGACAAGAAGGATAAACCAAAAAGAATGATTGTTGTTCTACTTGGAACATTTGGAACATTCTTCTTTGTTCTCTTCACATTGTTAATCCGCGAAAAAGTTAGAGAGTTAAACCAACTTGCTTAATGCAGTTCATTCGTCAAAATAGCTGGATTATTTTTTGGAGTTTGTGTTACCTCACGGTGGCATCGGTCTTCATGTGGAATAAACAGGAAGTTTTGACCTTGTTTCCAATCGGACTAATTGCTGTATTTGTTGCCGTATATTACTCCAATATTGCTTTTTTAGCTATTGCGTTTCTCACTCCACTATCGATTAATATTGAGGATTATACAGACAGTTTTGGCTTATACATTCCAACCGAACCGCTATTATTTGGATTCTTATTGCTGTTTTCATTTCAACAGTTGTACAAAAATAGCATCATCAAAGAAGTATGGAACTCACCCATCGTGTGGGCAATCATTGTTTACTTGATTTGGATTTTTATGAGTTCCATCACAAGTACACAACCAATTGTTTCGTTTAAATACTTGCTCGCAAGAATGTGGCTCATTATACCTATCCTGTTTTTTGGTCCTATCTTCTTCAGTAAAGAGAAAAATCGACTATTGTTTATTTGGTTGTTCTGCATTGGATTGTGTATTGTAATCTGCTATACCGTACTAAACCACGCACAGTATCGTTTTGGAGAAAAAGAAAGTCACTGGGTTATGTGGCCATTCTTCAAAGACCACACAATTTATGGTGCAACAATTGCGATTGCAACTCCGCTAGTTGTTGGGTTGTATTTTTACAAAAAACACGGAGCATTAATTCAAGCAATCTTGATTACATTAATTGCTATTACGCTCATTGGTTTGTATTTCTCGTATACACGTGCAGCTTGGTTAAGTATCATTGCTGCTATTGGTGTGATGTTATTGATTCATTTCAAAATTAAATTCCAATGGATTGTAACAACGCTGATTGTCAGCGGAGCAATTGTATGGGCTAGTTGGACGCAAATTACGCATGCATTAGAAAGAAACAAAGAGGAGCATACCACAGAAAATTTTATGGATCGTTTCAAATCTGCAGGAAATGTATCAACAGATGCTTCCAACTTGGAACGTATCAATCGCTGGTATTGTGCTGTCGATATGTTTATGGAGAAACCATTAACTGGATTTGGTCCAGGGACCTATGCTTTCGAGTACGCTCGTTTCCAAAGACCTGAGAATTTGACAATCATTTCTACTAATTTTGGAGACGGAGGAAATGCACATAGTGAATATTTAGGAGCATTATCCGAAATGGGAATTATTGGTTTGCTAACCTTTTTAGCTGTTGTCGCTACTATTTTCTACCAGTCTATCACACTATACATTAAGTGGCCAAAAGCAGATAAGAAAAATAGAGTACTTATCATGAGTATCATTTTATCTCTTACGACTTATTTTGTACACGCATTCTTGAACAATTATTTAGATTCTGACAAAGCAGCTGTTCCAATTTGGGGAATGTGTGCAATAATTATCGCGCTACAAGCTGAACTGAAAAGTCAACAAAAAACGATCGCTAAATAATTTTATAATTTTCATCCTGAATCTTGTAACAATTTTTACTTGCTACTAAGTTAACTTTGTAGAAAAAGTTGAGTTATGCATACATTTCAAATTCCACAGTCACTTTTCAATCAACATCAATTATCAGTACTACAAACTTCATATTCAACTAAAATTTCAGCAGATAAAATTGTATTTCAAGTTCCTAATCTATCAGCATTTGATCAAACGATTTCAGAACTTCAATTGATCACAATTGAAAAAATAGAACTTCCAATTAGTGGACTATCTTGTGATGGATGCGCTAGTAGTGCTAGTAGAATTCTAAATCTACAGAATGGAGTTATTCATGCCTCAGTAGATTTTGCGCAATCTAAAGCAATTATTTACTGCATTCGTAATACCGTATCATTGATCGACCTAAACAATGCAATTGAAGTGATGGGCTACAAATTGGGAGTTTAAAACCATGCAGCAACTACAGTTACATATCAAACACATGACATGTGCAGCGTGCGCTAGTAACATTGAACGTTTTTTATC
>DATGOZ010000369.1:0-2104 GCA_035305395.1 Taishania sp.
AAGCATCAACCACACCTTGTTGACGATCGAACAATTAAAACGTAGTGGTGTTGTTATTGCAGGCATTGTTGTTACGGGTGATCGTCATGAAGAATCTGAAAAGATTATCCAACAAATAACGGGATTGCATGTTCAGTTGTACATTCCTTATGTTGAAGAGGTGAATCATGCATTTATCTCGCAACAAGCAGATTTAAATAGAGAAAAAATTCAACGATGGCTACTTGGATAGAAAAAGATAACGCATTTGTTTGGCATCCGTTTACGCAACAAAAAATAGCACCAATCCCCATGGAGATTGTTCGGGCCAAAGATGCTTGTTACTATACCGCAACGGGTGAAAAGTATATTGATATCAATTCATCTTGGTGGGTAAATGTTCATGGTCATGGGAATGATTACATCGGAAAGGCGATTCAACAACAATTTGAATCAATTGACCATGTCATTTTTGCTGATGCAACGCATCATAAGGCAATAGAATTGGCGGAACGAATTTGTGGAATTTTACCAGCGCAATTTCAAAAGGTTTTTTTCTCGGATGACGGTTCAACATCTGTTGAAGTTGCGCTAAAAATGGTTGTGCAGTATTGGTACAACAAGGGCATTCAAAAAAATAAAATTTTGGCATTAGATGGAGCTTATCATGGAGATACCTTTGGGGCGATGTCTGTTGGACAAAGAGGAGGCTTTAATATTCCATTTGAACCATATTTCTTTGATGTTGAATTTCTTGATTTTCCAGTTTTAGACAAAGAAACTGCAATTTTAGATGATGCGAAAACGAAATTTTCAAGTGGTGATTTTGCTTGTTTAATCGTTGAACCGTTGGTGCAAGGATCCGCTGGGATGCGTATGTATCGTCCTGAGTTTTTGGATAGTCTTGTAGCATTGGCAAAGCAATTTGATGTTAAGGTTATTTATGACGAAGTCATGACTGGGTGGGGAAGAACGGGGAAACTCTTTGCAATGAATCACTGTAGCGAACAGCCTGATATTGTTTGTTTGAGCAAAGGACTCACAGGTGGTGTTCTTCCACTTGGTTTGACTGTTACAACGATGGAAATTTTTAATGCTTTTTTGGATGAGAGTAAGGCAAAAGCGTTGTTGCACGGACATTCATTTACTGGGAATGCGTTAGCATGTGCGAGTGCATGTGCGTCGCTAGATCTTTTTGAACGAGAAGAAACGTGGAAGAATATTCAACGAATTGAATACTGGAATCGAACATTGAAACAAGTGTTAGAAGGACATTCTAAAATTTTAGATGTGCGTATGTTGGGAACAATTTTAGCAATTGAATTAAAGCAGTCGGAAGAGTCGTCCTATTTCTCTCAAATTCGCGAACGAATTGTACAATTCTTTTTATCTAAAGGAATTTTTATTCGTCCATTAGGGAATATTTTCTTTTTCAATCCTCCTTATTGCATTACAGATGAAGAATTGGAGTTAGTGAAGCAAACGACGTTGGAATTCTTAGCAGATTAATCGTTAAATTTGGAATCAAATAATTCAAAATAGTAAGATGAGATCAATTATTGAAGCAGCTTGGGATAACCGAGAGTTATTAAGAAATCAAGAAACAATTGACACAATCAATCAGGTGATTGAAGATATTGATAAAGGACTTTTGCGTGTTGCTGAGCCGTTGGAAAATGGTGAATGGCAAGTGAATGAATGGGTGAAAAAAGCTGTTGTGATGTATTTTCCGATCCGCCAAATGGAAACAATTGAAGTTGGGCCTTTCGAATTTCATGATAAAATGGCATTGAAACGTGATTATGCCAAGTTAGGTGTACGTGTTGTACCTCATGCTGTTGCTCGCTACGGTTCTTTTGTTGCTCCAGGTGTAATTATGATGCCATCTTATGTAAATATTGGTGCTTATGTTGATTCAGGTACGATGGTAGATACTTGGGCAACTGTAGGTTCTTGTGCTCAAATTGGTAAAAATGTGCACTTGAGTGGTGGTGTTGGAATTGGAGGGGTATTGGAACCATTACAAGCAGCTCCAGTTATTATCGAAGATAATGCATTCATCGGTTCGAGATGTATCGTCGTTGAAGGTGTACGAGTAGGGAAGGAAGCCGTTTTAGGTGCTAAT
>DATGOZ010000370.1:0-5726 GCA_035305395.1 Taishania sp.
CTTACCTGTAATTGGAAACCAAGCACCTGCCTTAACTGTTGCGTCATTTGCAACAACGATACATTGCTTTCCTTTTACATAACCAATTACGATTACAACTCCACCAGAAGGGCATCCACCATGTTCTGGATACATTTCAAATCCAGCTAGGGCGCCTACTTCAAATCGATCTGTGTTGGGGTCTAACAACAAATCAATTCGTTCTCTAGCAGTTAATTTTCCTTGCTCGTGAAGCTTTTCAATGCGTTTTTTACCGCCACCTTCATAAATCTTTGCTAACGTTTTCTCGAGCGCGCTAATTTTCAAGCGCATATCATCATCATTGATATTGAATTCAAGCTCTTTTTGGGATATTGCCATAGTTTATTTCGATTAACTGAACAAAGTTAACAAATTATGAAAATTATGCAATTTCGGGTGATGTTTCTTGATTGAAAAAAGTAGGCGGCTTCGAGAGCCTCAGCCGCCATAGAAAAAATCAAAATATAACTCCAAGGCTTCTGAGGATCTCAAAGTCGCTAGGAATAAAAAAAGCGACCTTCCAGTCGCTTTTCTATTTCATTATCTTATCAATTATATGTGAATTACTTCACCGTATGCTGCTGCTGCTGCTTCCATAATTGCTTCTGACATTGTTGGGTGTGGGTGAACTGTTTTAATCAACTCCTCACCTGTTGTTTCTAATTTTCGAATTGCAACCAACTCAGCAACCATTTCAGTTACGTTTGCCCCAATCATGTGTCCTCCTAAAAGTTCACCATATTTCGCATCGAAAATCAATTTCACGAAACCATCTTTCGCACCAGCTGCAGAAGCTTTACCAGATGCAGAGAATGGGAATTTACCCACTTTGATTTCGTATCCAGCCTCTTTCGCTGCTTTTTCTGTCATACCTACAGAAGCAATTTCAGGAGAACAGTAAGTACATCCTGGGATGTTACCATAGTTTAACGGTTCTGGATTGTGACCAGCAATTTTCTCAACACAGATAATTCCCTCAGCAGAAGCTACGTGAGCTAAAGCAGCTGTTGGGATAACATCTCCAATTGCAAAGTACCCAGGGATATTTGTTTCATAAAAATCGTTCACTAAGATACGACCACGATCTGTAGCAATTCCTAATTCCTCTAATCCGATATTTTGAATATTTGCTTCGATACCAACCGCAGAAAGCACTACATCAGCTTCAATCTTCTCTTCACCTTTCTCTGTTTTAACGAAAACTGTACATCCTTTAGCTGAAGTTTCTACCTTCTCAACTGAAGAACCAGTCATGATTTTGATTCCAGCTTTTTTAAATGATCTCTCCAACTGTTTTGACACCTCTTCATCTTCGATAGGAACGATGTTTGGCAAGTATTCAACAATTGTTACTTCAGTTCCGATTGCATTGTAGAAATATGCAAACTCAACGCCGATTGCTCCAGAACCAACTACAACCATTTTTTTAGGTTGTGTTTTCAATGTCATTGCCTCACGGTAACCGATGATTTTTTCACCATCTTGTGGCAAGTTAGGCAATTGACGAGAGCGTGCTCCTGTTGCAATAACCACTCCTTTACTTGCAGTATATTCAGTAACTGAACCATCTTCAGCTGTTACAGCAACTTTTTTTCCCGCTTTTAAAACTCCAGTACCTTTGATAACATCAATTTTATTTTTTTTCATCAAAAATTGAATCCCAGCACTCATACCATTAGCTACTCCACGGCTTCTTTCAACCATCGCTCCGAAATCTGCTTTTGCATCTTTCACTTGGATACCGTAGTCAGAAGCATGCGATAAATATTCGAAAACATTTGCACTCTTCAAAAGTGCTTTAGTTGGAATACAACCCCAGTTTAAGCAAATACCTCCAAGGCTGTCTCTTTCAACAACTGCAGTTTTCATTCCTAATTGAGAAGCTCTAATCGCAGTAACATATCCACCTGGACCAGAACCAATAACAATAATATCGTAGCTCATATTTGTAATGTATTTTTATTTACGCTGTGCGAATTTAGTGATTTATTTAGCTAAATCAATGAAAGTAGAAAGAAAATCAATTCACTGTAGAACTTACGCTCCAATTTTCCTTTTCAAATCTGAAATATGTTGTTCCCACAAAGCTTTTGCTTCGTCTACCTCATCCTCAAAAGCTGAACCATAAACTATTAAAATCACTGCATTCGTTATTGGATCTATATGATACTTGAATCCAAAACTCGAATCATAACCTTCTTCTTCATCTTCCAACCACCTCCATTTAATGTGTTGACCTTGTTTAAAGGATAATAGTCTTGCTTCTTCGACATAACCATCCCACTCGAAGGAATAAATTCCATCCTTCACATTTACATCATCACAAAACCATTCTGACAATCCACTCGGAGTAAACAAAGAGTTATCCAAAACTTTAGGGGATGTCTTCAATACATATTCTAATTCAAAATTGACTTTATCTTTCACAGTAAATGTTATTTAATTAACTTCGCAACTTAAATTTATGCAATATACATAATTCTTTCAAATGGCGTTACTACATTCTTTTGAATCAAGTGGAAATAAATTATTCAAATTCAGGGGACAAATCCCAGTTGTCTTGTTTTTGATAGCGGTTCCATTCATTTATTACACCAATTATGATTTTTTATTAACAAATGAAAAAATTGGCTGTATTCTACTAATTGTCTGTGCTTGCATCTCTGCATTAGGACAAGTTGTGCGTTCTATAGCGATTGGAACTTCAAATAAAAATACTTCTGGTAGAAACACCAAAGAAGGACAAGTAGCTGAAGCTTTGAATACCAAAGGTATTTATTCAACTGTTCGCCACCCATTGTATTTGGGGAATTATTTAATGTGGATTGGAATCGTTGCATTTACATACAACATTTATTTCGTCATCATTGTATCCTTACTATTTTGGCTGTACTACGAACGTATCATGTTTGCAGAAGAACGTTTTTTAGAAAGAAAATTTGGTGATTCTTATATTAATTGGTCTTTGAAAGTTCCTGCTTTCATTCCAAGTTTTAAGCATTATGAAAAGTCTGAAATTCCGTTCTCACTTAAAACAAACTTGAGAAGAGAGTATTCAGGAGTTACAGCTACAATTATTGGTTTTGTATTTGTTGACCTTATGAGACTTTGGTTCATCAATGGGGAATTCGAATTCAAACAAGGACATTTAATTGCATTAATTGTTGGTTTCGGAATCACATTAATACTTCGTTCTTTAAAGCATTATACAAAAGTGCTACACGAAGAAGATAGATCTTAAAAAAAAATCACACTTTTCAGTGTGATTTTTTTTTAAAATAATTTTTGCAAATCTTGCTTTAAAGCCTTGACGGTAATCTCACTTGGCAATTCTCCAATCTCACCGACCAATTCAAAAATTTTTGCAGCCAAATCAGTACTCATTGAAGTTGCACTCATTTGCTTCCCTGCAATATTGATAATCTTAATCGTCTCTTCTTTAGAATTCTTAACCATGTCCCACAGGTTGTTGTCCACAAATAATTGTTGCGCAACATTGTGATCATACTCATCACGAATCGCTTTCAACAATTCTGTTTGATACACACTCGAAGGCAAACCTGGGTTGATTGTACGCATAATCAAACTATTTGGATGAATACGCTCCATCAACAAAATAGCACGCTGATATGCCTCTACTCTACTTGGTAAAAAAAACTCTTGTCGCTGTTTCTTTAATTCTGCTTGCAAAAGGCGAACACTTTGTCGGTCTTCGTTCTCAACATTCTTCCTCAAAAAGAAAACTGTTGTCATTAATACTGCACCAGCAGGTAGAACTACCAACGCAATTTGAAATAAAATTTCTTCGATATTCATATCTTCTAAGTGATTTGAAACAAAATTAAAAAAAATGTTAAACAACGATTTGATATACAACTACACCCAACCTTCTTTTATCGACTTAACGATAAGCTCGTTGACCGTTTTACAATTCGCTTTTTTCAAAATATTTTTTCGATGCACGTGAACTGTATGGATACTTCTCGATAATATATTTGCTATTGTCTCACTTGTATTGCCAGCTACGATGCATTTCAAAATCTCCATCTCCCGTCTAGAAAAAGGATTTTCAGAAATACGCATCATTTTAGGAGTGTAAAAATTTACAAATGAAGGCTCACCATCCAAACCAATAAAGGACAATTTCATTTCATTGGATACACCCAAATCCGTAATATCTGTATGCATGATGAGATTTGTCCTCACCCCTCCATTTTCATCAACTTGAACACTTATCGATTGTTGGAGGATATTCAAATATTTCCCGTCCGCTCTCTTCATCCTATATTGATAACGTGTTTTGTATTTCATCAATTTATCGACAGGTAGATTTTTCTTAAAATCAACTACTTTCGACTCAAAATCCACAAATACAGGCAAATCATCCGGATGAATTACTGACAATATTTTATCGACATCCATCTCTTCTTTTTTGTAGCCTAATATTTTCTCAATATCATCATTTAGGAACAAGATTTCTTTTGTCAGTGGAGAAAACATAAAGCAGTAATAATTTCCAACGGAGGAAATATCCAATAACTTTTTATAGATTTCCAGTTCTAGCGACAACACTTGCGTTTGTTTGTCACTAGACCTCGAAATCTCACTCCACTTCCGATGTGCTTGTTTTATAAGTTTATCGTCCAAAATAACAGCTACAAAAACGTATCAATAGTTCACAATCAAACTGCCAAGCTATCCCCAATTGAAAGCAAATTCAATGTTTTTCCTTTCGCTGAGAACTTAGCCTTCGCTTCCTCGTGTTGAATTTCAATATATGGAGCTGTATCAAAATGAACTCCCATAATGTTATTGCATTCTACAAATTCAGCAGCATATAAAGCTTCGTTAATATCCATCGTAAAATTACCTCCAACTGGTAAAATGGCTAAATCCAATTTGAAAAACAATGGAATCAATTTCATATCCATTGTCAATGCTGTATCACCTGCAATGTATACATGCTTTCCTTCACTTGATAATACAAAACCTGCTGGATTACCTCCATTGGCACCATCAGGGAAAGAAGAAGAGTGAATGGCATTCACCATTTTAATCGAACCAAAATCAAAATTCCATGTACCTCCATGGTTCATTCCATGTCCTTTCAATCCTTTTCCTTCGTAATATGTAACGATTTCATGATTAGAAATAATCAATGCATTAGTTCTCGTAGCAAGTGCTTCAACGTCCATTATGTGATCATAATGAGCATGCGTAATCAAAATATAGTCACATTCCAAATTGTTAACGTCGATGTGAGATGCTCTTGGATTTTCAGAAACAAAGGGATCAACTAAAATAGACTTTCCATTCGCCTCTATCTTTAAAGATGAATGACCTAAATATGTAATGTTCATAGTAATGCTTTTTATATGCCGCGAAAATAATAAATAATCAAGACAATTAAAAGATTTTGACACATGTAAATCACAGAAAAAGACCTATTTGTAAATAATTCATTACCTTGGTAACTATAATAACTAAATTGAA
This sequence comes from Taishania sp., assembly GCA_035305395.1. GTDB lineage: Bacteria > Bacteroidota > Bacteroidia > Flavobacteriales_D > Crocinitomicaceae > Taishania. Next base: position 5,515 of record DATGOZ010000370.1, read on the forward strand.
CCTAGATGAAATTTAAACACCTATTAGTCCTGTGCGCTGTTTTTGCAGTACTTACAAATACAATTGCACAAAATAAATCGATCCAATTTGAAGAAGGTGATTGGAATAGTATCGTTGCAAAAGCACAAAGTGCCAACAAACCTATTTTTGTTGACGCTTATGCTGTTTGGTGTGGACCATGTAAATGGATGTCTGCAACAGTATTCACAAAC
>DATGOZ010000371.1:0-7384 GCA_035305395.1 Taishania sp.
ACTGAAGAAATGGGTATGTACTGGAAAGAAAATGAACGTGGATATTATTGGTATCAAGCACCAATTGAAACGCAAGCATTGATTATCGAAGCTTTGCATACTATTTCACAAGATGTGAAAGCATGTAACAATGCAAAAATCTGGTTACTCAGAAATAAACAAACAAGCGATTGGAAAACAACAACTGCAACAGCAAATGCAGCGTATGCGCTATTGATTGGAGGAAACGCATTCACAGATCAAAGTGAACAAGTTACGATTGAAGTTGGAGGAAAAGTTATTAATCCAGCGGACTTTGGTGCTGCAGTTGAAGCTGGAACTGGATATTTTCAAACATCTTGGACAGGTAAAGAAGTTAGTGCGGATTTAGGAAAAATCAAAGTTACTCGCAACACAGAAGGATTCAGCTACGGAGCAATGTATTGGCAGTATTATGAGTCAATGGAAAAAGTAACAAGTGCCGAAACAAGTCTCAAGTTGAAAAAACAACTCTTTGTTGTGCGACAAACATCTTCTGGTGAAGTTATCGCTCCAATCAAAGATACAGATCGTCTTAAAAAAGGAGAAAAAGTTCGTGTGAGAATCGAGTTGGTAACTGATCGCAACATGGAATTCGTACACATGAAAGACTACCGTGCTGCTGGATTTGAACCAATCAATGTTTTATCTAGCTATAAGCGACAAGGTCGATTGGGATACTACGAAAACACGAGAGACGTTGCTACTCATTTCTTCTTTGACTATTTACCTAAAGGTACTTATGTTTTCGAATATGATTTACGAGTTAGTCACACAGGGAATTTCACAAACGGATTTGCAACAATCCAGTGTATGTATGCCCCTGAATTTACTTCACATTCAAATGGTGTGCGAGTTGTTGTAGAATAATAATTGATCACAAGATGAATGCGGTTATCGAAAGGTGGCCGCATTTTTTATGAAAGCCAATACCCTTTTTGTGGTATTCTTTGATAATTAACTCTTTTTTGGTATGAAATTCGCTAAGTCTTCCTCAAATATTTCGTTATTTTGTATCTAATTTAGATTAATTATAAATTGAGATGATCAATTCACGTATGACAACCAACACGATGTTAAAAACAGCACTACTTGTTTTTACTACGCTCTCATTTGGTCTATTTGGACAAGAAAAACAAAAAAACGAATTATTAAATCGAGCATTTTGGAGCCAAAAACCAACCTTAGAATTGGTTAAACAAAAGATTGCTGAAGGAAATGACCCGACAGAATATGATGGGAGTCAGTTTGATCCAACAACGCTTGCTATCAATACAAAAGCTTCAAACGATATCATTTTACACTTGCTTTCTTTCAAAGAAAATCATGCAAACAAGATTACCCATGACGGAAGAACATACATTTTCTGGGCGGCAAGTCAAGGTAACATACCAATTATCGAAGAACTTGTAAAAATGAATGCAAACTTGAAGCATGTAGACGAAAAAGGATTTACTCCTTTGATTTTTGCAGCTTCAAATGGCCAAAAAGATTTGAGAATCTACGATTTATTCATCAGTAAAGGAGCAGATATCAAAAATGAAAGAAGTCCAGCCGGCGCTAGTGCATTGATGCTATTGAGTTCAACGTTTACTTCGATGAAAGATGCACAACCATTTATCGACAAAGGACTTTCATTAAAGGATAAAGATGAAAAAGGCAACAACATCTTCGCTTATGCATCAAGGGGCGGCAAGATTGATTTTTTGAACGAACTAATCAAAGCTGGAATTGATCCCAAAAATATTGCTACAGATGGAGCAAATGCATTTATCATGGCAACACAGGGAACAAGAACATTTGCAAACAATTTAGAATTCTACAAATACTTAGAAGGTTTGGGAATTAATCCCAACGTTTCAACAAAAGACGGATTAAATCCATTACACAACTTGGCACGCGGAAAAGATGCAGCTGTTGTGACGTATTTCATCGAAAAGGGATGTGACGTGAATCAACCAAACAAAAATGGAGATACACCATTAATGCTTGCAGCAGGTGGACAAAAAGATTTGGAATTATTCGATTTGTTATTGAAACGCACAAAAGATATCAATCTAAAAAACAAAGAGGGACAAACAGCTTTAACACACGCAGTGATTAGCAATGACACAAAAGTAGGTTTGTTGTTGATCAATAATGGCGCTGATGTAAACGTCGTTGATAACGAAGGTAACAACTTAAGCTTCTACTTAATCAAGCATGCTAGAAAGATGGATGATTACCAAGCTAAGTTGAAAATGCTTAATGCTTTCGGGTTTCAAAACAACAAAATTCAAGGAAACGGAAATACACTCTACCACTTGGCTGTATTGTTCAAGAAAATGGACATCTTGAAAACATTAGCTGAAGACAAATCAATCGATATCAATAAAGCGAATGATGATAGCATGACTCCGTTACACATTGCAGCTTCTATGGATGACTCAGGTGAAATGCTACAATTACTACTCGAATTAGGTGCTGATAAATCAATCAAAACTGAATTCGATGAAACAGCTTACGATTTAGCGAAAGAAAACGAACTTCTTACAAAAAACAAGATAGATTTAAGCTTTTTAAAATAAGACACAATGAAATTTACAAAGATTCTTTCAATACTGATTTTAGCCGGAATGGCCTTTTCTTTCAATTCAAGTGAAAGTGATATTAAGTACAAATGCATGATTCAAATGGTGAATTACACAGGTGAAAATGCGTATGTGGTTACTTCTTTGATTAAACCTGATGGATCGTATCAGAAAACGCTATTTGTTGCTGGTAAAGATGACAAATGGTATCATGACATCATTAAATGGTGGGGACATCAGAAAAAAGCAAAAGATAAATTGGATGGTATCACTGGAGCATCAATCGCTGGAGGACAACGAACAGTTTCTGTGATTAAAGTTCCCGCAACAATCATCGACAAAGGATATAAACTACGTTTTGAATCAGCAGTTGAAGGACAAACATATCATTCAAAAGATGTTGAATTTGAATTGTCGACTGCAAATGTCAATCAACGCATTGACGGAACAGGTTACATCAGATATGTACGTATCATTCCAAGTTAATTAAAACATGACCATACGTTCAATTTGGAGATTGAGCCACCTTTCACTTGCACTGGTGGCTTCTTTATTTTTGATTCTTGCTTCGATAAGTGGGATTTTCTTGTCATTTGAACCAATTCAAGAAAAAGCAAAATCGCATTATAATAGCTCTTGGAATACAACTTCATTAGCTACTACAATTGATTCATTGAAGCAACATCATTATGAAGTAATCAGTATTGAACAAACGAAATTCGGTGTATATATTGCTACAACCTTTAACGAAGAAGGAGAGCAAGAAATCTTTGAATTTAATCCTACCACAGGAAAAAAAGTAGGAAACATTTCTGAGCAAAATGAATTATTCAACTGGATGACTACTTTTCACCGTTCCTTGTTTTTGGATGAATTAGGTCGCTTTTTTGTCGGAATTACAGCAGTAATTTTGTGTTTCATCGCTATAACAGGAATCATCTTAGTTATTCAGCGAACAAACTCATTCAAAGCATTAGTTGACAAAGTTGAAAAATCTTGGAAAATTCAATTTTACCACATCGTATTTGGTCGTTTAGCATTTATTCCAATCATCATACTTTCTGTAACTGGAGGATATCTTTTCTTAGTACGATTTAACATCATTGAAGCAAAAGAAATTCCCGCTTTGGAAATTGATTTCTCACAAGATCATGACAAATTGAACGCAATTGATTTTAAGTCAATCCAGCTAAGAGAAATCCAGAAAGTAGAATTTCCACTTTTTCCAGATGAAGAAGAAGTTTACATCATTCACACAGATGAACGAGTTCTTGCTGTAGATCAATTTGAATTCAAAATTCTACAAGAAGAAACTATTCCAACTACGAATCAATTTGCAAAACTCAGTCTCAATCTTCACACTGGACGCACAAGTTGGTTGTGGGCAATTGTCTTAGGATTAGCAGCCATTTCGATTATCTATTTTATTTATTCAGGATTCGGTATGACCTTAAAAAAAATGAAAGGAAAATTGAAAAATAAATACGCAATCAACGATGCAGAAATCTACATCTTATTCGGATCTGAGAGCAACAATACACGTCAATTGGCAATCCAAACATTTGATGCGTTGATTCGTGATCACCACAAGGCATATATTTCATCACTGAATGATTACAAGCCTGGACAACAAATCAAACATATCCTTGTTTTTACCTCAACTTATGGAAGCGGCGAAGCTCCTGCGAATGCAACCAAATTTTTGAAATTGTGGAAACAAAACCCAATCGAGCATAACTTTACATATTCAGTTGTTGGTTTTGGGTCACTTGCATACCCAGATTTCTGTCAGTACGCAATTGAAATAGATCAACTATTAGCAAAACATTCGACTGCCAAACAACTACTTCCGTTGGTTAAAATCCATAATCAATCTTACAATTCATATAAAATTTGGGCAACGAATTTTCAACTTGCAACAGGTTTGCATTTTGAAATTCCACAAGCAATCAATTATACCAAACTTCCTACTGAAAAGTTAATCGTAATAGACAAACAAGTAGAAGAAGGGAATCACTCATTTACATTGACACTTCAAACACGAACAGCAATAAAATTCCAATCAGGGGATTTACTCGCTATTTACCCTGAACAAGACGGAATTGAACGACTTTATTCTATCGGGAAGACTGGTGACAACACATTAATCATCAGCGTTACCAAGCATGAATTTGGAATCTGCTCAAAGCAACTATTTAATCTCGAAATTGGGAATGAGTTAGTAGCTGGTTTCAAACAAAATAAAGATTTCCATTTCAACAAAAATCGCGATGCTATCTTCATTGGAAATGGTACAGGAATTGGACCTTTTATTGGTATGATTGCAGAAAATCATTCACATAGAGCTACGCAATTGTACTGGGGAGGTCGAACAAACCAAGCATTTGCACTATACAAACAAGTATTAGAATCTTCTGTTCAAGAACAAAAACTTGGACAATTACATATTGCTTTGTCGCGTGAGAGTGAAAAAAAATATGTCTACAATTTAATTCAAGAAAATCCTTCAGAAATTGTAAAAGCCATTCAAAAAGGAGCGATTATTTATATCTGTGGATCACTTGCAATGCAACAAGATGTCTTAAACAGTCTCGACAAGATTACGACAAAAGAACTCAAGAAATCGTTGAGTTATTATCAGAAGAAAGGACAAATAAAAATGGATTGCTACTAAGCAATCCATTTTCGTATAATTGTTTTATCTTGAATTAGAAATTCATCAACTCTTCTAACGCTGCCTTCACTTTGGAAGCATTTGGCAGAAGCGTAGCTTCTAATGTAGAGTTCAAAGGTATTGCTGGTGTATCAATTGATCCAACGATAGACACAGGTGCATCTAAATACTTGAAGTTATCACGTTGAATTCTTCCAGCTAATCCTAAAGTAAATGAAGCCTCAACAGATTCTTCAGTCACCAACATCACTTTTCCGTGCTTCTTAGCGACCTCATTGATCAAATCAAAATCCAGCGGATTAAGTGTTCTCAAATCAATGATTTCAACTTTATCTTTCATAGAAGCAGAAGCCTCAATTGACCAATAAACCCCCATACCATAAGTAATGATCACACATGAGTCGCCATTTTGGATATGCTTTTCATCTGCTTCTTGCACTACTCTACCCTTTCCTAATGGAACAACGTAATCTTCATCTGGTTCAATTGACATTGCTCCTTCAGTTCCTTTGATTTTTGACCAATACAAACCTTTGTGTTCTAAAATCACAACTGGATTTGGGTCGTAAAACGCTGCTTTCATCAACCCTTTCAAATCAGCTCCTGTTGAAGGATAAACTGTTTTGATACCACGAATGTTTGTAAGTACCGATTCAACACTTGATGAATGGTAAGGTCCACCAGATCCATAAGCACCAATTGGAACACGAATCACACAACTTACAGGCCATTTTCCATTCGATAAATAGTACGAACGAGAAACTTCTGTAAACAATTGATTCAATCCTGGCCAGATATAATCTGCAAACTGAACCTCAACAATTGGTTTTAAACCTACGGCTGACATTCCAACTGTTGAACCAATGATGAATGCTTCTTGAATTGGCGTATTAAACACACGATCGTCTCCAAATTGTTGTGCTAGAGTCGCTGCTTCTCTAAACACACCTCCTAATCGACCACCTACGTCTTGTCCATACAATAAAGCCTCTGGATGCTTCGACATAATTTCACGTACAGCAAATAAAGCCGAATCCACCATCACTGTTTTCTTCTTCCCTTTCGGTACACGCTCACCCTTTTCTTCTGTTATTGGTGTTGGGGCAAAAATAAAATCTGTTACAGACTCTGGAGAAGGATCTTCAGCATTAAATGCTTTTTCATAATCCGAATCAACCAATGCTTTTACGCGATTTTCTATCTCATCCAACTCTGCCTCGGTTACACCAATTGACATTAATTTGGCTACCAATTTCGGATAAGGATCACGAGTTGCAGCTTCTTCTAAATCGTCGCGATACCATTCTTTTCTAACTCCCGAAGTATGGTGACCCAACAATGGAACTTTGGCATGAATGATAAAAGGACGGCGTTCTTTACGAACGATTTCAAAAACTTCTTTTACTGTTTGATAGGATAAATCAAAATCTGAACCATCAATTGATCTAACTTCTAAACCATTAAAACCTTCAGCATATTTAGCAATATCTTGTGCTCTTGTTTCTGCTGCATTTGCAGAAATATCCCATCCGTTATCTTGAACAAGAAAAATAATAGGGAACTGCTTCAAAGCAGCCATTTGGAATGCTTCAGAAACCTCCCCTTCTGTACAAGATGCATCTCCTAGCGAACAAACAACCACAGGCTTCTCAGCGCCAAAATCAGGACCAATTCCTAATTTTTCTTTGTATTGAATTCCCATAGCTACACCTGCTGTTGGAATTGCTTGCATTCCTGTAGCTGATGACTGATGTGGAATCTTAGGCATATTATCACGATTCAAAGAAGGATGCGAATAATATGTTCTCCCCCCAGAAAAAGGATCATCCTTTTTAGCAAATACTTGTAACATCAACTCATAAGGAGTCATTCCGATACCCAACAAAATACTATCGTCTCGATAATACGGTGCTACCCAATCCTGAGCTAACAATTGCATACCAACAGCTAACTGAATTGCTTCGTGTCCACGTGAAGTTGCATGCACGTACTTTGCAGTAACCTCTTTATTCGCTTCGTATTTTTCTGCCAACGTTTTTGCTGTACACATCAATTCAAATGCCTGCAAAAGCGTTTGCCTGTCTGTCTTTGTTTTAGAGTTTTCCTTCTTGATCGCAGTTTC
>DATGOZ010000372.1:0-3846 GCA_035305395.1 Taishania sp.
CGGCATTGTATAGGAAGTCAAATTGATTCAGATACATCGTAATGATTTCTTCCTTTGTAAAGCGTTTTTCTAGACGTACGGCAATGATATTTTCTTGAGCTTTTTCATTGATTCGACCTAATATTCCCCCGCGACGCTTAATTGGTTCTCCAGAAATTCTAGCTTGACGCTCCTCTTCACGTTTTTGTAATGTGAATAGAAGTTTTGCAAGTTGCTGTGTAATTGTCGAAGCACCTCCTTTTCTTCCTAAGTTTACAATTGCACGTGTCAATCCTTTGAAATCAACTCCAGAATGTTCCATGAAGCGCTCATCTTCTGTCGAAATCAATGCGTTGATGACATTAGGAGAGATATCTTTGTACTCAACAGATGTTCTGTTTACTTGCCAGTATCTTCCAAGTTCTGTTTTTCCATCATCTCCGTAAATGATTGAAGCAAGCATTTCAGGTGGATTATCTAACATCTGTACAGATGGAAGTTCATCCTCAGATTGAAATAAAAGTAATCCAGATATGACTAACAATGGAGAGAGAAATCCCAACCATAGCAACCAATATATTCGTTTGCTTGTTTTATCACTAAATGTTTCTTGATTCTGTGTGGAGGACATATTGCACTTATTTTGTTGTAAAAATAATAAAAATCATAATCTTACCATTGGACAGATATTTTACCAATGGAATTTCCAGATTCTAATAGTTTGTGAGCTTCATTTAATTGATCAATCGAAAAAACTCCACCAACTTGAATTTTAATTTGCCCCGTTTTGTATAGATGAAGTACTTCTGACAAGCAGACTACAAGTATTTCTGGACGGTGAAGAGCAATACGCAACATATTTACACCAATAGTTCCTTTTGATTGCATCATTGCAAAAATAGGAAGTTCGATTCCCATTTTCTTTAAGAAGTTTATTTGAGAGAGCTTTCCCCATTTGCCATTTGAAAGTTCAGAGCCTCCAAATATAAAAATGCGAGAACCTGCGCCTAGCAATTGCTTATCTTGTTTATAAGTACTACCACCAACGGGATTAAAAGAAACATCAAGTTGCTTTTCTCCGATTTTTGAATTGATGAATGTAACGTAATCAGTTGTCTTATAGTTCACAAAGTAATCAGCTCCAAGATCCAGACATTTTTTACCTTTTTCATTAGAGCTAACCTTTGCAAATACGTTCGCTCCTGCTAATTTCGCTAGTTGAATTAATAAACTTCCAACCCCACCTGCAGCTGCATGGATAAGAACATTTTCTCCTTTCCTAATTGGAGAGGCATAATTAGCCATGTAATAAGCTGTTACTCCTTGTGTTGCCAATGCCATTGCTTCTGAAGCAGGAATGTTATCAATAACGATAAGTGCTTTGATTTTTGTAATCGCATGTTTCGCATAACCGCCAAAGTGTGTGATGGCTACAACGCGCTTTCCCAGTAAGTCGGCATGTGACTCATGACCAACTTGACAAACTTTTCCAATTACTTCATAACCGATTACACAAGGTAGAGGAGGAGTTTCTCTGTATAATCCTAGTCTAGCCATAACATCTGCATAATTCAATCCAAAAGACTCAACCTCAATCAATACTTCGTCTTCACGTGGAACATTTACTTCAATGTCAGCTAGTTTGAATGCTGCTTCTGGACTTCCCTGTTGTACTAATAATATTCCTTGCGTTTTCATCATTTTTTCCCTTCAACGATTACAACAATTTCACCTTTTGGAGGATTTTTTTCATAGTACTGTTTGACATCAGTTACTAATCCACGTTTGAATTCTTCATAAATCTTTGTCAACTCTCTAACAACACATACGTGTCGATCTACACCGATGAATTCTTCAATTTGCCCAAGTAATTTCACAAGTCTATGTGGTGATTCATAAAAAATGATTGTTCTTTCTTCTGAAGCTAACAACTGCAATCTTGATTGCCTTCCTTTTTTGTGTGGTAAGAATCCTTCGAATACGAACTTATCACAAGGTAATCCACTTGCAACCAAAGCAGGAGTAAATGCTGTTGGTCCAGGTAAACATTCTATTTGAATATTGTGTTTGATGCATTCTCTTACCAGTAAAAAACCAGGGTCAGAAACCCCAGGAGTTCCCGCGTCTGACACTAAAGCAACCGTTGATGAACTGCTAATTTTGTCAACAACAGTTTCAAGTAACTTATGTTCGTTATGTGCATGAAATGGATATACCGTTTTTTGTATTTCGAGATGAGCCAACAATTTTTTTGTAACACGTGTATCTTCCGCTAAGATGTAGTCTACATCACGAAGCGTTTTGATAGCTCTAAGTGTGATATCTTCCAGATTGCCAATTGGAGTTGGTACTAAAATTAGTTTCGACATTTTTTTATTGCAATATTACCAAATATTAAAATTTTTACGTCAGTAAACTAACCTTTTATTCTTTTTAATCGTTATTAATATAGACCAGAATTGGTTGTTCGAAAAAAATGATTTATTTTTGGCTTATATTATTAATGAAATAATTTGAATTATGAAAAAAGTTTACTTAGGGGCGTTCGTTTTGTTCGCTGGGATGACCGTTTCCGCACAACAAAACCTAGCACCATCAAAATTTTCAAATTTCTTTCCTGTTGAAAAGAAGAAAGTCGTTGTAGCTAACAATGAGAAAGCTGATGTTCTTTGGGAAAGTACAATGGATAACCAAGCTGATTGGGTTTCTGAATCTATTAGTTCAAATTCAAGTGTTACTTGGGTGTGGAAGGACAACCCTTCAGGAATTCCTCAAGCAGCTCCAGATTTGTATCCATTTGCATCTGCAACGGCAAGTAATGGATTCTTTGTAATTGATTCTGATGGAAACAATAATGCAGATTTCAATGGAACTCAAATCACAGCTACATTGACTTCACCTACAATCGATTTGACTGGTGAGGATTATGTAAGATTACAGTTTCAACATAACTTCCGTTGGTGGAAAGAAACTAGAAAAGTTAGAATTTCTATCGACAACGGAACAACTTGGCAAGATCTTCATATTTTCTCTGATAATGCTCAATATTATACAGCTGCTCAAAACACTGCAAATCCAGAAATTACAACTATTGATATTTCTGCAATTGCAGGTGGTCAAAGTGACGTAAAAGTTCAGTTTTTCTTTGATGACCATGATTATTGGGGATGGTATTGGGTAGTAGATGATGTTAAGATCTTAAGAAATGAAGAATATGACTTGTCTGGTAACTATAAGCACAATCATTTCAACGGATATGAGTATTCTCAAATTCCAGCTACTCAAGTTTCACCTTTGACATTTGAGGCAAATGCTAAAAATGCAGGTATCGAGCAATTGACAGGTATTCAAATGACTGTAGATGTAAACAGTGGAGCTTCTACTCTTACTTCTAATGTATTGACATTGGATGCTAACCAAGAGGATACATTGTCTGTAACTTATAACGTACCTTCAACTGCTGGTACTTATACTTTCTCACAATCTATCTCTATGGATCAAACAGATTTAGATATGTCAAACAATTTGACATTCACTCCATCAACTTTAACTGTTGGTGAATTTATTTATGCTACTGACTTAGGTGCTCCTTATGCTGCAGCTAATTATTCTACTATTACTTTGAATGGTGTTGGTGTTGGTTACGACATCTACAACAATGCTACATTGTATGGTATTGATTTCGTTTTAACAACTGGAACGGCTACTGATGGAAGTGTTGAAGTTTATGGTGAATTGAGAGAATACAATACTGAAGCTTCTAGTCAGTCAGAACTTTGGAATTTCGTTGCTGAGACAGATCCAGTTATCATCGCTTCTGCTTCTGATTTAGATGCTGTTAAAACATTGAGCTTCCCTACACCTGTA
>DATGOZ010000373.1:0-2828 GCA_035305395.1 Taishania sp.
CATTTCAAAACTCAATTGCAACATAAGCATCAAAATCAAAACGGGGAAGTTTACCGTCGCTTACTTGCAGATGAAGGATTGGATATGTTATTCGTCCCCTTCTTGACGGATACACAAAATGGATATTCACGTGTACGCAGTTGTGCACAAGCTCGCGCAATTGAAAATGAATGCTACGTAGCTATTGCAGGAAGTGTGGGCAATTTACCTAATGTCCATAACATGGATATACAATATGCGCAATCAGCGGTTTTCACACCGTGTGATTTCTCTTTCCCTACAAACGGTTTAAAAGCTGAAGCAACGCCAAATTCAGAAATGATTTTGATTGTCGATGTGGATTTGGACTTATTGAAAGAGCTACACTCACACGGAGCCGTCAAAAACCTAAAAGACCGTCGATTGGATTTGTTTAAATTGAACCGTAAAGCCGGATTGAATCGGGAAGAATAAACTATTTCTGTAGGACTCCACAATGGTGAACCCCAATAGAAATTCCTCCATTTTTCTATCTTTGCTCCAAATTGTATCCACATGTGGCAAAGTTCCGTTTTTCAAATTAGTGAGCGTCCGACACCAGAAATTCTCGATTTGTTGACAGAGGTGACTTTGGGTACAACCGGAATTCGTTACAAGCATTTGGATACAGCGGAACGAGTGCACAAAGTCGATCACCCCTTATTCTTTCACATGAAACGAAAAGAAAAGGTGCTTGGAAACATCACTTTTTGTCAACGTGGTAAGGATTGGTACATCCGCTACTTTGCTTTTCGAACAGCTCTACAACGCTCAACTGACACCAAAATCGAAGATAAAAGTTCGAGTTTGTTGAAACGTGAAATCGAAGCATTTTTTCAGGCTGCCTTTGCAGGGGAAGTCAACGGAACAAAAGTTCAAAATTTCTACGCATTCATCGATCCGAAGAATGACAGAAGCAAGTGGATGAGTCGCAATTTTCATTTTGAAACAGTAACTCAATTGGCTACACAAACATTTAGTCGTTGGTTTGCCAAACAATCACCTCGTTTTTCCGTTTTAGAGCAACCCAATGAACAAAGCATCCATTTAGTTCGTGAACATTTTGGTCAACATGCATTTTTCTTTGATTATTACCTCGACAAAGATCCCATGGCGTTTATCAAAGATGAAAACGGTGAACTATTAGCTTTTGCACGTATGTCTATTGCCCATTGGCACATAGAAAGTTTGGGTGGAAAATTGGGAGAATTCAAAGCCAAACTGCTTTCCAAAACACCACTTTTAAATCGCTTAGTGAATCCCGAATACCATACATTTAGTGTTCCCGATTCGGTTTACGTAAAGAACAATGATCCTCAATTACTTCAAGAATTGTTCGAGAGTATTATTGCTTATCAAAAATCAAACATGTTGATTTGGTGGGTAGATCAGAGGGAACCGCTTTATCAATCAGTAAAAAATCAGGTAAAATGGGGTCCACTTCACCCTATTTTGGGAGTCTCTCCAGTCGACATTGTTGTGAGGAATAATCATGCTACTCAAACAAAAAAAACCAACCCGATTTACGTTGTTGGAATAGACGCAATCTAAATAAGCAGAGCAATTGTTAAACATGACTTAAATTATTTTTTTAAAATGATTTAATCCCGAACTTTGCTTATCAAACAAGTAAAATGACACATCCAACTCGCGTTTTTGACCTATTGCAATATCAAAAGACCAAAACACCTCTCCAAAATATCTTCTCTTCTAAAATTGACAATAAATGGGTCGGAATTTCAACCGAACAATTCATCCAAAAAGTTGATGACGTTTCCAAAGGACTTATAGCACTTGGGATACAGCCCAACGAAAAAGTTGGTTTAATCAGTGAAAACCGATTGGAATGGAACATCCTCGACTTTGCGATTCAACAAATTGGAGCTGTTGTTGTGGCAATTTACCCGAACATTTCTAATTCGGATTACGAGTTTATCTTAAACGATGCCGAAGTTCGCTATTGTTTCGTTAGCAATGACCAACTTTATCAACGTCTATTATCAATTCACGATAAGATTCCAACCGTCCAGGCTGTTTATACATTCAATCTTTACAACAACATTCCACATTGGGATACTGTAACAATTGGAGGATTCAACATTGAAAATCAAACATTGGAAGCCTTAAAAGCTCAGGTTTCAGAAAAAGATTTAGCAACCTTGATTTACACTTCGGGAACAACAGGAAAACCAAAAGGTGTCATGCTTTCACACGAAAATTTACTTTCCGATGTGACTAGTTCCGAATATTCCTTTCCAGTACAAGCATACGACAAAGCCTTGACATTCTTACCTGCTTGTCACGCTTACGAACGTGTATTCCACTACGTGTACATCAAAATGGGGTTACCAATTTTTTACGCCCGTTCAATGGACACTATTGGTGAGGATATTCAAGAAGTAAAACCACAAATTTTCTCTGCAGTACCAAGAGTTTTGGAAAAAGTATATGAGAAAATCATGCAGACAGGCTCACAACTTTCGGGAATCAAACGTATGATTTTCTTTTGGGCGTTATCCGTTGGAAAAAAATACGATTTAGATGAAAGTAAATTCAGTTTTTGGTATGCAACACAATTGAAATTTGCTCGAAAACTCGTTTTCTCCAAGTGGCAACAGGCTTTGGGAGGTGAAATCAAAGGAATTGCATCAGGAAGCGCAACATTGCCTACTCAACTATTGAAATTATACCTCGCAGCAGGTATTCAAATTTACGAAGGATATGGTTTAACAGAAGCAGGGCCTTGTCTATCCGTAAACTGCATTAAAAGAGGAATGAAAATCGGCACGGTTGGACTTCCACTAATCAAC
>DATGOZ010000374.1:0-6668 GCA_035305395.1 Taishania sp.
AAAAAACTTATGAAATCAATTGACATTCTTAAAAGAAACTGACAATCGTGCGAGGAAATAAGTTCACTCTTTCCCCTACGGAATTTCATAAGCATTTAGTTAATGAGTACAATATTAATAGTTTTATTTCAAAAAACCATACTACTTACTTCATAATCAACATTATTAATTGCTACTTATGTTAGATTATACACAAAATTGCCATAAAAAACAATTTTAAAAAAACTCTTCATACCAAAAGTTTCAAAAATTAGCAAAGGGAAACTTTCATATTTCAAATCAACTAACTATATTCGCACCCTTATAACAATTAACATCTTATGGCAATTATTGGAAAAATTCGTGAGAAATCATGGTTGTTAGTCGGTCTAATCGGACTTGCTTTGTTTGCTTTTATTTTGTCTGACTACCAAAGTTGGTTTGGCAAAACAGAACAAATTGGATATGGTTCTATAGACGGAGAAACAGTTGATCCAAAACTTTTTGAGTTAGCTAGTCAGAACTATCAAATGTCTGATGAGCAACAGTATCGTCAACAAGGAAGAGAGTATACGACAAGAGATCAAGCAATGTCTGAGAATAAAGCTTGGAATGCTATTGTTGACTCTATTTTGTTGCAAAAAGAATTCAATGCATTAGGAATATCTGTAAGTGAAAGAGAATTTGATGCTTTCTTATACGGTCATGATGGATTCAATGTAATTCCAAACATTGCTGAAAGCTTCAAAGATCCAGCTACTGGATTGTTTAGTGAGAAATTATTGCGTAAACGAGTTGACGAATTAAAATCTGCTACAGATGCTGATCAAAAATTGGCATGGCAACAAACTAAAACGTCTTTGACTTTACAGCGCTTACAAGAAAAATATTTCCAATTATTGAATCAAGGAGTTTATGTCACAAACCTTGAAGCGAAAGATAACTACGTAGCTCAAAAAAGAACTAAAAGCATCACATTCGCAATTAAGCGTTTTTCTGAAATTCCAGATGCTGATATCAAAATTACCGATGAGGAGTTGAAACAATACTATGAAAAGAACAAAGACGATGTGAAATACAGAGCTAAATCTAACTCAAGAGATATTAAATATTTTGCTGTAAACATCGTTCCTTCTAAAGAAGATTCAGTTGCTTTCAATAAGGAGTTAGATAGATTGAAATCGGATTTCGCAAAGAAAACTACAGCGAAAGAAGATTCAATCTTTGTAACAAAAAATAGCGAATGGCCTCACTATGTAGCAAAAGTTGGATTTAGATCAGAAATTGCTCCGAAAGTAAATCCAAACTTTACATATCCAGCTGCTATGGACAGTGTGTTCTCTAAAGCATCTGTTGGTTCAATCGTTGGTCCATACATGGACAAAGGAAAATACAGAATCGCAAAAGTAATTGGTGTTGACAATACTATCTACTCAGTAAGACACATTTTATTGAGTGTTCAAAAAACTGATACAGTAGGAAGTTTAGCTAAGTTGAAACAAGCTGATAGCCTTATTGCATTGATTAACAAAGATAATTTTGAAACATATGTTAGTCAATATAGCCAAGATCAAGGTTCTGTTCAAGATGGTGGAAAAATTGAAAACTTCATCTACGGAGAAATGGTTGAAGAATTCAGTGAATTTGCTAAAAACAATCCTGTAGGAAAAATTGGACGTGTTCAATCTGATTTTGGTGTTCACATCATCGAAGTGTTAGAAAAGAAAAGCGGACATGTTCCAAGCTTAGCTATCATTGAAAAAACATTGAAACCAAGTTCTAATACGTTAGATGATATCAACTTATTAGCAAACGACTTAGTATCTGAATTGTTGACATTAGTTGAATCAAAACCAACAATCAAAGAAAAGAACGAAGCATTCGATACATTAGCTGTTAAGAAAGGTTACATGCCATTAAGCTTGTCTATTGATGAGAAGAACATCAATATCTATGGTATGAAAACAACTTATGCTGAAGATCGTTTATTAGCATTAGCTTATGGTAGCAAAAACAAAGCTGGTGATGTAAATCTATCTCCAATTAAAGATGAAGATCGTTACATTATCGCTATGTTGTCTATGATTCGTGATAAAGGAACTCCTTCATTCGAAGCAATCGAAGCCACAATGCGCAAAGATTTAATGAATGATAAGAAAGCTGAAATCTTGATGAAGAAAATGAAAGGTAATTCAGTTGAAGAAATTGCAGCGAAAAACAAAGTTGAAGTTCAAAAAGCTGATATTACATTTGCAAACTCTTCTATTCAAGGTGGTGGATATGACCCAGAAATTGTAGGGGCATTGTTCTCAGAAGGAATTAAAAATGGAACTACAACTTTACCTTTGAAAGGAAGAAACGCTGTTTATGTAATCCGTGTGGATAAAACAATTGCTGAGCCAGCAACAAAAGATTACAATACAGAAATTCAATTATTGACTTCTCAATCTCGTAGTTCATTGCAAAATGACATCATCTCTGCATTGAGAGAAAAAGGAAATGTAGTTGATAATAGAAGATTCTTAAGAGCTGGAGTTAGATATTAATTAATCTCTATAAAATTTGAAAAGGCAGTCACTTTACGACTGCCTTTTGTTTTTGTAAATATTTGGATTCAAGCTTGATTAATTTATTTTCATTATGAAAAGAAATAATTCAATTTGAAATGATTTTGACAATTGACACAACTATTAATGCGGTACAAAACGCTGTTATATTATTGGTTTTCAATCAGTTGAGTAGGTTTTGATTTTATTACTTTTGTATGGCACACAAGTTGAAAAAGGATAAGCGACAGAATAAGTTCTGTTTCAAGTTTACATAATAGTTGATAGATGATAATTTTTAGGTAAGATTAGGTTAATTAGGTGAGTATAAAAGGCTGCAAATGCAGCCTTTTATTATTTTATTTAAATAAGATCTTTTCAGGTTTACGATTGTTCTTCTTAAAAACTTGACTTCTGAGATATTCTAACTCCAGAAAAACAAAATGAGGAACAACTTTTATCTTGCTTTGGCAAGCTTCTATGATCGCATTAAAAACAGAGCTATTTTCAATTTCTTTTTCAAGTAAAACAGTTATCACATCATTACCTAAATAATCTTTTGAAACTTCTACTTTATAGCAACTAATCTCTTTGAAATTATCAAACACTTCATAAATAGCATTTGGAAATATTGTAGTTCCTTTAAACTTAATCATTTGATTTTTTCGTCCAATGATTGGACCTAAACGAACCGAACTTCTACCACAGCTACACGGTGAACTATGTAAAACTGCTAAATCTCCAGTACGGTAACGAATAAGTGGCGTTCCTTCAACACCAAGCGATGTAATCACGACTTCACCCAATTCTCCATCACTAGCTTGCTGATCATCATCTTTTAAAACTTCTAAATAGAGTAATTCATCATTCAAATGACCTCCTTGCATGAATTCACATTCCGTAAAAGCAGCTCCCATTTCAGTTGAGGCATATGTCGAATACAGTTCAACATTCCAATCATCACAGATTCTTCTTCCTAAAATATTTAATTCAAAATTTTGTTCTCTAATGGGTTCACCTATACAGATAATCTTTTTGACTAATGAAGTCTTATAATTAATGTTATGCTTCTTCGCATAATCGATCAGCGAAATGATGAAACTAGGTACTGCAATTAATACGGTTACTTCATTTTCAAAAATTGATTTCCACTGTAAAGCGGGAACACCCGGTCCGATGCGAACAATACCTGCTCCAATTTCTTGAACACCTAAATAATAAGCCAAGCCAGCCATAAACTGACGATCAATCGTAGTCATCAATTGAAAAACATCAGCTGCATTTGCTCCCGTATTTTGAAGAGCCAATTGCTCATTTTTGGCTAATCGCTGAATGTCATTTTTAGTTAGAAAAACAGTAACAGGATTTCCAGATGTTCCAGATGTTGTCACATATTCTGCAACTTTGGTAAGTGGAACAGCTAAAAAATCACGATTACGTTCAGATAAATCGTCTTTAGTTGTTGGTTGAATTTTCTCAAAATCTGACAACGTAAAATGATCATTCAATTCTAAATCCTTTAATCTTTCAGTATAAAAAGGAGAATTTGATTTAGCATATTTTAAAATAGATAGTAATTCAGGTTTTATTTGCATGTCATTGAACATTAGTTGTTTTCAAATCTTTCATTGATGAGCTGAAGTACATAGTTTAATTGACTTTCACGTGTATGATTTGATGTGTCAACAACTACAGCATCTGCTGTTTGCACCAACGGACTCTCAGTTCTAGTTCGATCCATTTCATCGCGCTCTTCCAAATTTTGTAGCACCTCTTCAAACGAAGACGCTATACCTTTACTTTCAAGTTCGAGTAATCTTCTTTTTGCACGAACTTTCGAGTCTGCGGTAACAAATAGCTTAAGATCCGCATTTGGAAAAACTACAGAGCCGATATCTCTACCATCCATCACTACACCACCATCAGCGCCAAGATTTCGTTGTTGTTCGACCAACTTTTCTCTCACCTCCTTAATTGTTGCAACTTTAGAAACATGTGCAGCAACTCTAGGTTGACGTATTTCAAATTCAACATCAACACCGTTCAACATTAAATGTCTTTTATTTGAAGTAACATTTTTTTCAAACTGAATTTGAATTTCATTCAATCGCTTGATTAAATCCATTTCAAGCACCTGATCATTTTGTATCAAGTTGTTTTGGATTGCAAAAAGCGTCACTCCCCGATACATTGCTCCAGAATCAATAAATGTATAGTCTAACTGATCTGCGAGATCCTTTGCTAAAGTACTTTTACCACAAGCAGAATATCCATCGATAGCAATTGTAAGTCTCTTCATCAGTTTACTTTTTCTTGACACAATTCAACCAAAACACCAGCTGTTGTTTTTGGATGCAAAAAAGCAATCAATTTATTATCTGCACCATCCTTTGGATTGCGTTGAATCAATTGGAACCCCTCTCCTTCAAGACGTTCTATTTCCTTTTCGATATCTTCAACATCAAACGCAATGTGATGAATTCCTTGACCTCTTTTTTCTAAAAATTTGCCGATAGCAGAATCTTGATTAGTTGAAGCTACAAGTTCAATTTTTGATTCACCCAGCATAAAAAATGCCGTTTTTACAAATTCAGACCCAACTTCCTCAATTTTATAACAAGGAGTATTTAATAGCTTCTCAAACAACTTGATAGACAAGTCTAAATCTGCTACAGCGATTCCTAAATGTTCAATTTTTCTCATGAAGCTAAAGTATAAAAAAAGACCTGAAATACAGGTCTTCTTCAAGTATTAAAATAGGTTACTGAAAAATTATTTCTTAACAAATTTCTCATTGATATTGTCAAAATTGATATAATAAACCCCTTTTAACAAATTAGAGCAATTAACGGAGCTTCCCACTCCTTTTTTTACGATATTTCCGTATGCATCATAAATTTCATAACGCGTCTCAACTGGAGTATCATTCACCGTAAAATGAATGATGTCTTTTACGATTGCTGGAGATTTTGTAACTGGTGGAAGCGAAGATTTGAATTTAACTTGCTCTGAAGCTCTTTTTTCTCCAGAGTGGTCAATTTGCACAACTCTAAAAATATTTTCTCCTGAATGTGGAGCAATCTTAAATTCGTACTTGTTCAAACCACCTGTACCAATTCCTTGTACTTCCCCAACTGGAACCCATTTATTCCAACGATATTGTTCAATGATAAAAGGAAGTTTACCATTTTCATTTGTCGTTTCCCATTTAAGTTTTTCATCAGCAGTCACAACGATACTTGCAACTTTGAATGTCGAACGGGGTAATAAAACTTCTGGATTCAAGATCTTTGGTTTACAGCCATCGTGGTGCTCGATAACGATGAAAACAGGTTCTCCAAGCCCAATATTAAAAATCCCAAAATCAATTTCAAAAGCACCTGAACCAGTTCCACCAGGCATGATATCTCCGTTAACTGTAACCTTTGTAGCACAGTATCCAAATCCTTCATCATCTAGTGGGTTTTGAATGTACAGATTTTTACCTTGATAAGTACCTTCGATAGATAGTGTCGCAAAAACATCACTAAAAGTAAATATCAGCAGAATTAGAATTATAAGTTGTCGTCTTTTCATGGTTGTCTTAATACGAATAGCGATTTTAAAGTGATCAACAGGTTAAAGTGTCACAAAATTAATGTCATTTTTTGATAAATCAAAAATGAAATTGAAATTCATGAAACAAAAGTTAGAAATATATATGCATGCATTGTTTTAAAAATCTTCATTACCTTCGTAATACATTCAACAAACGAAATGGAAAATAGAATTACATCACTTTTTAAGATACAATATCCCATCATACAAGCTGGAATGATTTGGTGCTCAGGCTGGGAATTAGCTTCAGCTGTTTCAAACGCTGGCGGTTTGGGGATAATTGGCTCAGGATCAATGTACCCAGAAATTTTAGATGAACAAATACAAAAGTGTAAAGCTGCAACCAACAAGCCTTTTGCAGTTAACTTACCAATGCTTTATCCTGATATTGAAAAACATATTGAGACAATCATAAAACATCAAGTTCCAATCGTATTTACATCCGCAGGGAATCCCAAAACTTGGACGAATCATTTAAAAAGTCATGGAATTACTGTTGTGCATGTTGTATCTAGCTTGAAATTCGCCCTAAAAGCTCAAGAAGCA
>DATGOZ010000375.1:0-9672 GCA_035305395.1 Taishania sp.
TTAACGAATTACTTCAAGCTAAAAGAAATACCTCTTTATTAATCAATCAATTAGAAAACAAAGATTTGGTTATTGATCTCAAAAATAAAATCGATCAAAAAGCATTGAACCCAAATCCTCTGGAGTCATTCAAACAGGCATATATCAACTATTTAAAAAGCGATTTAAGCACTTTAAACGAGACTGATTTTAACAAATTAATACACCAAATCCTTGTAAAACCATACATCAAATGACAAAAAAAGAAAAGGCTCAATACATCGTTGATGAATTGGAAAAACTGTATCCTGTTACGCCAGTTCCATTAGACCACAAAGATCCATACACCTTGTTGATTGCGGTTTTACTATCTGCCCAATGCACAGATGCACGCGTGAACCAAATTACACCTCATTTGTTCAAATTAGCCGACAATCCATTTGACATGATCAAACTAACAGTTGATGAAATACGAGAAATCATCAAACCTTGCGGATTGTCTCCTCGCAAATCACAAGCAATTTACGATCTTTCACACATTCTCATTCAAGAACATGGCGGAGAAGTTCCTCAATCGTTTGAGGCATTGGAAAAATTACCCGGAGTTGGTCACAAAACAGCTTCTGTTGTAATGGCTCAAGCTTTTGGTGTACCTGCTTTCCCGGTTGATACACACATCCATCGATTATTAGTTCGTTGGGGAATCACACAAGGAAAAAATGTGGTACAAACAGAAATGGATGCAAAAAAACTCTTTCCAAAGGACAAATGGAACAAACTACATTTACAAATTATTTTCTACGGTAGAGAATACTCTCCAGCTAGAAGTCCCAAAAAAGATAAGGATTACATCACTGCAAAAATCGGAACCAAAAAAGCACTTGAGGAATTGACATAAAAAAGGGGAACTGAGCTCCCCTTTTCGTATATATTTTCATTTGTTATTCATCATCTTCGGCGCTGAACTTAAAACCTAATCGTTTACCAGTTGCAGCTTGTGAACTACTTCCAATTGCTTGCATTTGTCCAACACTCAACTCCTGAACCATTTCATACGGAGGAACAAATAAATCGAATTCCAGCGCATAAGCAAACGAAACTTGGATAATGTGAACAATCGAATTCTTTCTCCATTCACCTTTTTCTAGATCTTTGAACAAGAATCCAAGTTGCCCCCTTCCTTCAACGAAAAAGTGTCCGTCTTTGTTGACAAAAATACGACCAATCAAATACCCTGGGTCATTGTATCTGTTTTGAAGAAACGATTCAGCCAAGAAATTATAAATATGAATGATTCCAAAATATCCACGAGACTGATCTTCTTTCAAATAATCAGAATCCCACAACGGATGTTGATCATCCAATCTAAAAACATTCGAGTGAACTTGGTAAACCAACACATCACTACCGATAAACACCTGAAATTCAGACTGACTTTTCTCAACAATCGACAAACGGATACGATCATCCTCAATACACGTTTTCAGAGAATCCAACTCTTCTTTTACAAGTTCGCGCAATTCATTAAATGCATTATGAGAATCCTCATACACATCTTGTTTTAACGCAGACTTATCTTCCAATAAATTTACAATCTTTTTGGAATTCGGGTGCAATTTCTCGAAAACGTCTTTTTTAGCCATTGTTCAATATTAATATGCTTTAGCAATTACGACACGTTGTTTAGAAGGTTTTCCTGTTACCATACAAACGCCCTCTTCACTTGCGTCAAACGGAATACAACGAATAGTAGCTTGTGTTTCCTCCTTAATCTTAGCTTCAGTTTCAGCCGTTCCATCCCAGTGAACAAGGTAGAAACCACCTTTTTCAGCTAAGTTCTTTTTAAACTCTTCGTACGTATCAACTTTAAACAAGTTTTGTTCTCTGAAGTTCAACGCTCTTTTGTACAAGTTCTCTTGAATATCGTTCAACAAATTTTCAATAAATCGATCCAATCCTTCAAAATCAACAACCTCTTTCGTTTTAGTATCTCTACGAGCAACCTCGATTTTTCCATTTTCCAAATCACACGGTCCCATCGCTAAACGAACAGGGACACCTTTTGCTTCGTATTCAGCAAATTTCCATCCTGGACGTTTTTGATTATCGTCGTCGTATTTAAATGAAATTCCTAACGCCTTCAACTTAGCAGCCAATTCATCAAATTTCTCAGAGATTGCTTTTAAATCTTCATCTGTTTTAAAAATTGGCACACCTACAACTTGAATTGGAGCTAGTTTTGGAGGTAAAACCAAACCTTCATCATCTGAATGCGTCATAATCAACGCCCCCATCAAACGAGTTGAAACACCCCAAGAAGTCGCCCAAACGTGATCTAATTTACCTTCTTTATCTGTAAACTTCACATCAAAAGCTTTTGCGAAGTTTTGCCCCAAAAAGTGAGAAGTACCAGCTTGCAACGCTTTAGTATCTTGCATCATCGCTTCGATACACAACGTATCATCAGCACCTGCAAATCGCTCACTTTCAGTCTTACGACCTTTGATAACCGGCATTGCCATGAATTTTTCAGCAAATTCAGCATATACGCCCAACATTCTTTCTGTCTCTTCGTATGCCTCTTGTTTTGTTGCATGAGCTGTATGTCCTTCTTGCCATAAAAACTCAGCTGTTCGCAAAAACAAGCGTGTCCTCATCTCCCATCGAACAACGTTAGCCCACTGATTGATTAGAATTGGCAAATCACGGTATGACTGAATCCATCCTTTATATGTATTCCAAATAATCGCTTCAGAAGTTGGACGAACAACTAATTCCTCCTCCAATTTAGCCTCTGGATCAACGATTAATTTCCCTGGATTTTTATCATCTGTTTTTAAACGATAATGCGTAACAACAGCACATTCCTTTGCGAAACCTTCAGCATTTTTTTCTTCTGCCTCAAACAAACTTTTCGGAACAAAAAGTGGGAAATATGCATTTTGGTGACCTGTTTCTTTGAACATTTTATCCAATTGAGCTTGAATCTTCTCCCAGATTGCGTAACCGTATGGTTTAATCACCATACACCCTCTCACACCCGAATTTTCAGCTAAATCAGCTCTTTCAATTGTTTCATTATACCACTTTGAATAATCTTCCGCTCGTGTTGAATATTTTTGAGACATAGGTAAAAACTGTTATTTTTTAATTATCTGTTAATTTTGGCTCATTTTTTGAGTCTTGTTTGCAAAGTTATAAAATTCGCTTTATCTTTAATAAAAATAATTACAAGGTCATGAAGTTCACAATTCCATCACTAGCAATCATAAGCATCATTGTATCATCTTGTGCTACAACAGATTCATTTGTAACCGATGACGTTTACTCTGTAAAACCGAGTGAACTTCCTATTGGTGAATCTTTAACAGACGAAACGTCATATGCTTCTTTCAAGACAAGAAAGTTGGGAAATACAGATGATCGTTTAACTTATGCTGATGAATTAGCAATGAATCAACGTCAGAATTGTTTGAATCAATGGCGATGGACTGCAAATTGTGGTTGTTCATACAACGATTGGTACAATAATAGCCCTCATTCTCCAGGAAATTCCATGTTTGGTCCACGTATGCGTTGGGCACCAATGATAGGCATGTATTATAGTCCTTACTACAGTAGCTTTAGTTATGGCTACGGTTTTGGATATGGTTATGGAATGCCTCCTTATTATGGACACCCATACTACGGTTATGGTTACAACCCTTACGGAATGGGGTACGGTGGTTATGGAATGGGCTATGGAGGATTTGGTTATGGAAGCCCATATTATGGTTACAACAATCCATATTACGGATATGGTTATGGATACCCTTATGGAAATTACGGTTACGGATATGGAGGATATGGTTACGGTGGAAATTCTAACGGTTGGTCAAACAGCGGTGGAACTATCGGATCAACTAACACAATTAGAAAAGCAAGAGGAACAGTTTCTGGCTATTCCAATCCGAATGGACGTGCACAAAATCCATCAAAAGCTGGAATTACAACTGTTAACACTCCAGTAGAAAAAGTTGGAGCGACAACAAATGCTAGCAGAATTGAAACAAAACCTGTAGAAAGAGGTTCTGTAATCTCAAGAGAATCAACATATACAAGGGAAAATACTGGTCGAGTTATAGATCAAATCAAGAGTGATAGAAATTCTTCTATGACGGTGGAGCAAATAAGTAATACGAGACAGCCATCGAGAACAATGGAAATTCGTAATGCAGTAAATAACCAACATGGAACAGTTCCTACTCGTACGAACAGTCCTGCACCAACAAATGGTAGTCGAATCAATTTGAACAATTCAACTAGAAGCAATCCATCATTAAGCTCACCACAACGAAGTATTGAAACTCCTTCTCAAAGAATTAGTACACCTTCGTCAACACCAAGTAGAACGAATAGTACACCTTCAAATTCAGGAGGAAGTGGTAGATCTGGTGGTGGTAGTACAATCAATTCAGGTAGAAGATAAATTTCTATGCAAAAATTTAATTGCTTATTTCTCGTTTGTTTTAGCTATCTCGGGATAGTGTCATATGCTGTTGCTCAAAATGATGCAGACATGGTTCGTTATTCGAAATTGCAACATGGAGGATCAGCTCGTTTTGAAGCAATGGGAGGTGCTTTTGGAGCGTTAGGTGCTGATATAAGTGCTGTACAAATCAACCCTGCAGCAATGGGACGTTTTTCAACTTCCCAAGTGAGTTTAACAGTTGGACCGATAATTAATCAGTCAACAGCAACACTTGTAGGCACAGAGACGAAAGATTCAAAATTTAATTTCTTCTTACCTTCTTTCGGTTTGGTCTTGACTAAAGATTTATCTGCTCGCAACAAAGGTGATATGTACTCTCAGTTTTCAGTTGGAATGAATCGAATTGGAAACTTTAACCAAAAGATGTCGATATCGGGAGAACAATTTCCTTCCATGCTTGATGGTTTTATTGGACAAGCACAAGGTGTAGCTCCTGAAAATTTGAGAAGCTACTTCCCTTTTTCAACTTATCTTGCTTATGAAGCATACGCAATAGATTACGATCCTGATTCTGGTGAATATCTTTCCTATTTGAATTCAGGAAACATGAAAATGAATCGTGATTTAATGACTAAAGGAGGTGTAAATGAATTCTATCTTTCTTATTCACGAAACAGGTTGAATCGCCTATATTACGGATTTAGCTTCAATATTAGAACATATCGTTATCTTGAAAATTACAAACATTCAGAAGATTTAGTTTTAGCAGATCCAAACTTTGTAGGTTTTGATTACGAATATGCATTAAAAACAACTGGAACTGGGGCTAATTTAAAATTGGGAGTTATATACCTTGTATCCAATTCATTTAGAATTGGAGGGGCATTCCACACACCTACATACATTTCATTTCAAGACAAGTGGTCTGCAACAATGACGAGTCGTTTTACAGATGGCTTTGAAAAAGTACCAGAAGATTTGGTACCAAAAGGCGATTATAAATACAATATGATCACTCCTTTGAAAGCTGTATTCTCTTCTTCGTATGTTATCGGACTTAGTGCCTTGATTAGTGCAGATGTTGAATATGTAGGATATAAAATGACTCGTTTACGCTCTACAAGAGATATCGCATACGATCCATACGATTACAAAATTGAGAATGAAGATGCAAAAAATCGTCTCACTGATGCTGTAAATGTTCGTGTCGGTGCTGAATTTAATATTCAACAAAAATTTTTCCTTCGAGCTGGATTTGCTTACTATGGAAATGCTTACAAAAAATCTGAATTGGTTGACGTAAAACCTGAATTGAGCTACAGCGGTGGACTTGGATACAAATTAGGGAATGTCAACTTTGATTTAAGCTATGTAAATCGTACACTTTCAAGAAATTACTATCCTTTCGTTGGAAGCAACAGTGCTTTGATCCAATCAAACATACACTCAATTAATATTAGTGCTACTGTTCGTTTTTAATAATTGTTGAATTTCTACTGCATAACTAGTCTTGTTTAATTTGGACTGCAACCACGCTTCCAAATTGAAATACTCTAGTATAACACCTTCCCTTCTATCTGTTTTCATTGCTTGGAACTCTTTAGTCATTTCCTGCAAAACAGTGAGCACTTCTTCTTCTTTAATATTTTTTGATAATTTACGAATTCCTTTAATCAACAAATGCTCTGTTGCTGAAGCTCTATCTTGCTTACTCAAATAGCGATTAATCGACTTAATGACATAATCCGTAAAATCATAGTTACCTAGCTCGTAATGCAAAATAAGATTGAAAATACGTGCAAATCCATAAATATCTTTTCGAATCATTTGCTCGTTATCATTCAACACATTATTGATCAACGCTAGTGATTTCTTAAGTTCTCCAATTGCAAAATAAGTTACACACTTATAATAAGTAAACAACACAATTTGTTCTTTACTCAAGATCTCTTCATGCTCTTTAACAAACTCGTCTAACTTATGTATCACGCGAATCGCCTCTTGGAATTTCCCTTGACGTTGCAACATCAACAACTCCATTTGATATGCATTTGAATGAATTCTAACCTCCGTATTAACATTATTAAATCCCTTTGTAGAACTCAACTTCTTCAACTCAACAATTAGTCCACTTGCTTTGTCGAACTGTTCCCCATCGATGTAACATCTCAAGAGAAAAGAAAGCGTTTGAACATATCTTGTATTCAAATCAGCTTTAATGATTACGTTTGAATCGAGGATTTCCTTTGTTTTATTAAAAAACAAGTAGCTATCAGCAAAATTTCTGTTTGTTGCAGCGCACAATCCTTTGATATAATAACAAATAGAAGAAGCGCGAATTGATAGAGCTGTATTTTTATCTTTTATCAAATGGTGATCTGCAATCTCTTCAACCTCTTTCTCCTCTTGTTCACTACGAATAAATCCACCAGATCGGAAAATATTATTGATTTTGGAATAAATGATATGATACTCCGCTAGATTTCGGAGTTTTTGAATTACCATTTCCTCCTCTTGAACAAGACTTTTCAATCGTTCATTAGAAAAATTCTCTTGTAATCCTTCTTCGATAAGCTTCTTCTCCCACGAGATAATCTCACTCCAATAATAGAATTTTTCAGATTCCTCTGCGATTTTCTTCGCACGAATGATGAACTTTTCACACTCTTTGTAGAGCGCTTTATTGAAAAGAATCTCAATATTCTTAATTTCTTGTTTAAGAATACTCGTTACAGAATCTTCACTATAGTAAGACCTTAAACTCTTTAAGATAAGTTTGTAAAGATGATTTTTCTCCGACGATAAGTGTTTGATAAACTTTTCGTCTTTAAACTGCTCTTTCAATCCCTCCTCGTCGTATTCAACTTGTGCATCAATACTATCAAAAATTTTGACGTAATTTTTATCACCTGACTGAAGTGACGAAGTCAATTTAAAAAATCTCTTCTCAGACTTACTTAGTGACTTTATCAACTTAAATAATTCTGTAGATGGTTTCATCGGAAGGTAAGGTTTATTTTTTCGATATACTATAATTTAAAGTTGATATCAAGAAGCAAACTCTTCCATGTTCACAGCCTCAACTGCAATAATTTCTGGAGCGACTTTTTTTACTTGAGCTTCTAATCCCGCCTTGAGTGTCATGACAGACATCGAACAACCGCTACAAGCTCCTAATAACTTTACCTGTGCAACACCTTCATCAGTTATACCAACCAATTCCATGTCGCCACCATCTTCATTCAAATAAGGTCTTAATTGTTCCAATGCCTCATTGATTTTTATCGTCAATTCCTCCTTATTCAAGCTCATGCGTGTTGTGTTTTTGTCTTCTTTTGATTCTTAGCAACTTCAACTTCTTCTACAAATATACGAACTAATTCTTCAAAAGCTCGACTTGTAGGAGTATTATCTTGAAAAACAGCAGGTTTCCCCACATCACCAGCCTCTCTCACACTTTGCACCAAAGGTATTTGTCCCAACAACGGAACATTCATTCCTTCAGCCAAGTTTTTAGCTCCATCCCTTCCGAAAATGTAGTATTTATTCTCAGGTAATTCAGCTGGAGTAAACCAAGCCATGTTTTCTACAACACCTATAACAGGAACGTTGATCGATTCCAACTTAAACATATTGATTCCCTTACGAGCATCAGCCAAAGCGACTTCTTGCGGAGTGGATACAATTACAGCCCCATCCAAAGGAACAGTTTGAACCAAAGACAAATGGATATCACCTGTACCCGGAGGTAAATCAATCAACAAATAATCCAATTTCCCCCATTCAGCATCTGTAAACATTTGCGTCAAAGCCTTAGCAGCCATTGGACCTCTCCAAACAACGGCATTGTCTTGATCTGTAAAAAATCCTATTGACAAAATTTTGATTCCGTATGCTACAACAGGACTAATTTTCGGAGTACCGTTTACGTCAATCATTGTTGGACGATCATTCACGACGTCGAACATCGTTGGCATTGAAGGTCCGTAGATATCTGCATCAACAATTCCTACGCGGTAACCAGCTTTTGCTAATCCACCTGCCAAGTTTGCTGTTACCGTTGACTTACCTACTCCACCCTTACCTGATGCTACGGCAATAATATTTTTTACCTCTGGTAAAATTTTACGGTGTACTTCTTTTGCTTCTGATGGCAATGCTTGTACATTCGTTTCAACTTTTACTTCTGGGAAGTTTTGCTTTAAATTGAACTCAATCGCTTCTTGTAAACGCTTTCTAGCGTGCAAAGCTGGATTTGAACTGTAAGCTTTTACAAAAATTGTATCTGATTCTATTTTTAGCTCTTCAACAAAACTCAATGATACAATGTCTTTCTTTAATTCTGGGTCCATGATATTACCCAAAACTTCTAATACCCTTTCTCTCGTCAATTCCATAACATCAATAACTGATGCAAAGGTAACAATAAATTGCGACTTAAAAGAGGTTTTTTAAGCCTCGAAAAGCTTTGTATTATCACTTTTCTATATAATCTCAAAGACTGAATACAAAAGTAAATCTATTTCGACGGCAAATACTTCGCTCTGTAATTCAGTTTTTAGTTACCAAACATCTAGTGAAGTTAAATTTTTACTATCTCTGAATTAGAATTTCGGTGAATGGAGCGTTATGCTTTTAACAGAATATCAAAAGTAAAAAGGGATTACCTCGATGAGATAATCCCTTAAAATCTTATTTAAATAAGAACGTTCGATTAACGTTTGTGCATTGGCTCGTCAGAAACTGTTAATTTCTTTCTTCCTTTACGACGACGCGCAGCTAATACGCGACGACCATTTTTAGTAGCCATACGACTTCTGAATCCGTGCTTATTTCTTCTCTTTCTTACTGACGGTTGAAACGTTCTTTTCATGATCTATAATCTTAATTGCGTTTTTTCTCAAAAATTCATCCCACCGAAATGGGTTTGCAAAGATAAATCTTTTTTTTATTAATCAAAGAATTTCAGGTGAAAATATTCTTTTTTTCATCAAAACATCACTTCAACAGAAACTTATAACGTTGAATTGTGTTTTCCAAGCCTAAATATAAGGCATCTGAAATGATAGCGTGACCAATTGAAACCTCATCTAAGTGTTGAATTTTCGATTTAAAAAATTTCAAATTTTCCAAACTTAAATCATGACCAGCATTGACACCTAATCCAATTTCATGTGCATAATCAGCTGCCTTTACATATAACGCAATTGCTTCTTCCGGAT
>DATGOZ010000376.1:0-2601 GCA_035305395.1 Taishania sp.
GATTGCATTTTTTGTTGCATCAGTAAGCGTAAAGAAGTTGAAACTAGTATTTACAGATGCTTGATAGTCGTCCAGATTTTTGCTTGAGGGAATGTCCAAACTAATATTGAGTTCTTGAATGTGGTTGAAAATCGACTGTGAACCGACAATAAATAACTTAGAAATTGAATTTTCAAGAATCAATTTTTGATATTCTCGTG
The DNA here is from genome assembly GCA_035305395.1 of Taishania sp. Classification (GTDB taxonomy): domain Bacteria; phylum Bacteroidota; class Bacteroidia; order Flavobacteriales_D; family Crocinitomicaceae; genus Taishania. The sequence continues at coordinate 201 of DATGOZ010000376.1, forward strand.
CATTGCTCAAACCAGGTTCGTACCAGACAATCAAATCGACATTCTTCAAATCTTTATTCCAATCAGAAAGCAATTTGAACTCAACTTCCAGATTTTGATCTTTCTCCCAAACTGATTTCATGGCAGCAATGTCTGGGTGGATGGATTCTGAAAGAAACAATACTTTGCTTCTCGAATCAATTACGTCAACGTAGATTATTCTAGTGTTATTTTCGTAGTTGAATTCATTGTCTTTCGAAGTGAGTTTAATGGTGTATTGCTGAATTCCAGGAGACGAAGCGTTAATCATGAATGTTACTTGTTCATAATCACTTGTTCCATCTTTGAATTGCACTGTTTGTGTCGCAAGTTTATTCCCATTTTGTTCGATGCTAACTTCGGTTGAAGTTTTTCCCATTTTTATTCCTTCAATGTCAACAACGACAGGAAAATCATTTTTAAGAAATGCAACATCGTTATTTGAAACGTGTTTGATTAGTTGATCACGTTTTGCTATCGTATCACCAACCCCAAGTGTGAAAACGGAAGTTGTAGTAAATTTATCCAATGCGTAAATTGGATTTCCTCCAATGTTGTAATTTCCATCTGAAACTAGTAAAATGGCAGCTAAATTACGGTTGTAGAACTGTTCGTAGGTTGATTCAAAGGCTTGATTTAGATTTGTTGTTTGCTGATCAAATTTGATTTTACTTTCAATGATTGCTTCAGGAATATTTGAATAATGATAGGTTTGAATATCGAACTGATCACTCAGTTTTTCTTTTGCGCCAGCGAATAGCTGTAGAACACGATTTTCCAATTTGGACGAATCTCTGTAATTTTTCATCGAAATACTGTCGTCTATTCCGATGAGTAGAATTGGTTTTTCGTTTTTGTAAATGAAAGCCTGAAAGATGATTCCAAGTAAGAGAACCCCCAGTGTAAATAAGGATAAAATTCGCAGTGTGATTAATACAATTCGGTTGGATTTGCTGAGTTCGTTTACCCAACTATTTGTTTTACGCGAATAAAGCCATAGTGAAAGAAAGATTGCCATTCCTAAAATAGGAATGATCCACCACAAACTTATTTCGGAACTGAATCTCATGTGGTACGAAATTAACAAGAAAAAACGATAGTATATGAACTAAACCAATATTCATATACCATCGTTAAAGAGATTTATTGTTTTACAAACTTAAATGATGCAATTCCTTTGGCTGTATTTAATTGCAATGTATAGAATCCATTAGAAAGGTGATTAACCTTAACAGCGTTGTTTTGTATTGTCGCAGAAATCACTTTTCCGCTGATGTCAATGATTTGAGCTGACAAGACTTCATCTTCAGAATTGATATACAACATAGACGAAGTAGGGTTTGGATATACTTCAATTGTTTGGATAATGTTTTGTTGAACAGTAAGATTTAAGCTAACTGCACCAGCATACGTACTACAACCATCCGTACTTGTAGTATAGCAATCGTATGATCCAGCTTGCATTCCTGAAGTCAAATACAACGTATCTCCAGTTGCTCCGGCAATATCAGTGCCATTATAAGTCCATTGATATGTGTCATTTGAAGAAGTTGTAGTCAGATAACTTAAGTCTGGTGCAACAACGATTGGATCAATCGTTTCTGTAGCTAATTGAACAAAATCTAAAGTATCTGTATTCACACCACATCCAGCTGCATTATATGCAATTGCACTCAAAGCTCCACTTGTATGTTGATAATAGGGGAAATCTGTTGAACCATTTGACCAAACTACTTGATAAATTGAGTCTGTTGCTTCAATTTCTACAGCTACAGGAGGAACGCAAAATGCAGTATCCGCAACTAATGAAGCAGTGAATTCTTGATTTAACATCAATTGATGTGCATCCAACCAACCATGACCATATGCGTTATTTGGCAAGTTTCCAGTGTAATCATTTGATGTAGCACTTGCATGAAGTTCTTGTATAAATGTAGCGTAATTTCCTTTGTCACATCTTTCTAAGAATAATGCTGCTGTTCCGGCAACAACAGGGGAAGCCATTGATGTTCCACCGTTACGCATGTGCCAACCACCTTCATCAATTCTAAAATAATTAATTGGTTCAGCTAAAATCCAAAGAGGTGCTGCAGCCATTGTTCCATCTCCAGAGGCTGAAACGTCTGGTTTTATAACATTCAAACGATTAGGACCTTTGCTTGAATTTTGACTTAGATGTCCAACTGGTGGGAAAGGGTCTCCAACAAAAAGATCTCCGTTATAGTCGGTATAAGTAATTCTTGTTCGTGTATTTCCTACAGAAACAACTTTAGGAGAGCAGTTCCAACTAGATACAATTGTTTGATTTGCATCTGGCATATTGTAATGGATAATAGAAGGTAATACTGCTGGTGAAGGTAATGTTTCAACCATATTATTGTAT
>DATGOZ010000377.1:0-5620 GCA_035305395.1 Taishania sp.
GCAATTTTGCATTATTTGTCTGAAACGCAAAATGATAAACTCGGACATATCACAGCAATCAGTCGAATTGAAGAGGATAAATATGTGTGGTTGGATCAGTTTACGTTACGCAATCTCGAATTGATTTATTCGCAACATCAAAACGCGACAACTTTAGCGGATATTTTGGATCAAACATGTACTGCAATGGGGGGACGTATGATGAAACGTTGGATTGTGTTGCCGTTAAAACATGTTGGTCCAATTCAAGAACGTCAAGATGCTGTAGCGTATTTATTTGGGAAAGAAGATAAAGCATACGAGTTGCAACAACATTTGAAGGAAATTGGCGATTTGGAACGTCTCATTTCTAAAGTTGCAGTAGGTAAGGTCAATCCCAAAGAGTTGATGCAGTTGCGAAGAACTATCAAGCAAATCGAACCGATCAAAAATTTACTTTCGAATGCAGATACGTTGTTGATTGACAAAATTGCGGATCAATTGAATCCGTGTCACAAGATGATTGAGTTGATCGAAACTACGTTGGAAGAAGATCCTGCAATTCAAATCGGAAAAGGTCGTGTTATTGGTGCAGGTGTACACCCTGAATTAGACGAATTGAGAAATATTCAACATTCTGGAAAAGAATATTTGGAAGAATTACAAGAACGTGAAAGTGAACGAACAGGAATTCCAAGTTTGAAAATTTCGTACAACAATGTATTTGGATATTACTTGGAAGTTCGAAATACACACAAGGATAAAGTTCCTGCTGATTGGATTCGCAAGCAAACGTTAACAGCAGCTGAACGTTATATCACGGAGGAATTAAAAGAATACGAAACAAAGATTCTAGGAGCAGAAGAAAAGATTCAAATCTTGGAATCACAGATTTATTTGAATTTAATTCAATCACTTGAAGATTATATTCAAATCATTCAGCAAAATGCTTTCCTAATTGCACAGTTAGATTGCTTATTATCATTTGCAGAAGTTGCTCGAGCAAATAATTACGTTCAACCAACAATTGATGATTCGTTTGTGATTGATATCAAAGATGGTCGTCATCCTGTAATTGAACAAAAATTAGCCTTAGGAGAAAGTTACATTGCAAATGATGTATATCTGGATAATGATAATCAACAAATTATCATGATTACTGGTCCAAACATGAGTGGTAAAAGTGCAATTTTACGTCAAACAGCGTTGATAGCTTTAATGGCGCAAATGGGGAGTTTCGTTCCTGCTTCAAGTGCTCGTTTGGGTATCGTGGATAAGGTATTTACACGTGTTGGTGCTTCGGATAATATTTCAAGTGGAGAATCGACCTTCATGGTAGAAATGAACGAAACGGCTAGTATTTTGAATAACTTGTCAGAACGTAGTTTGATTCTTCTGGATGAAATCGGTCGCGGAACAAGTACGTATGATGGAATTTCGATTGCTTGGGCTATAGCAGAATATTTGCACGAACATCCAAAATATAAGGCTAAAACATTATTTGCTACGCATTATCATGAATTGAACGATATGACACATCAATTCAAGCGTATTCATAATTTTAATGTTGCGGTAAAAGAAGTTGGTAACAGAATTTTATTCTTGCGCAAATTAGTTGAAGGAGGAAGCGAACACTCATTTGGTATTCATGTTGCAAAATTGGCTGGAATGCCTCCAATTGTTGTAAATCGTGCGAATGAAATTCTTGCCACACTAGAAAAAGCTCACGATCTTGAAAATAGCAAAGGTTCATCCAAGAAAAGTAAGAAAGGTGCAGTGAAAATAGAACCATTGAATGAATTTGAAGATAGCAATATGCAGTTAAGTTTCTTCCAACTAAACGATCCAGTATTAGAGCAAATTCACGATCAGTTAGTATCAATCGATATCAATACACTAACTCCTGTAGAAGCGTTGATGAAATTAAATGAAATCAAAAAATTAACGGGAGGATAATATTATACTAGTTATGGAGATGAAAGGAGCAAACGTTTACTGAGTAACATATATTCGTGCTCATTGGTTTTGCTATTAAACAGTTCATAATTTTGTTGTTAGTTTTATTTTGTTAGCTTTGAACCCAATAACTAAAACTATATACAAGTATGAAATCTAAACTTTCAATTTTAGCAATTGCTGCATGTTCTTTTTTGGGGACTATTTCTAATCCTGTTTATTCACAAAAGTATGGTAAAGGAATCGTTGGTCTAGGTAATCACAATGTGGATATTACTCACATAGGATATTTTGGAGAAACAGAAGTTTTTTCAATGCCTGTGCCTACAACCTTTGGTGGTGTAACACATCGACTTTATGCATATAATAATAAAAAGAAGGTGGGACAAGAATCATTGTCCATCACATTTAATGGTAAAAAATATGTTCCAGAAGAATTGTTAATTACAGATAAACAATTTGTTGGTTTTTTTATCGCAAGTGAAGGAGAAGGTAAGGATGCTTCTTTGTATGTACAAAATTTTGGCGAAGATTTAAAAGCAAAAGGTCAAGCTCGAAAAATAGTAGATCTTCCTTATGCAATGGATGGAGATAAATTTAAGAGTACGTATGGAACTCCATTGTTTGTTAAAGAACCTGTCAAACATCAAAGTTTACATATGCTTCACAATCCAGCGACGGGATCTGTTGTTTTAACTTTTTCACTGAAATATGATGGAAAAGTACAAACTTCTTATGCAAAAGCGATTGTATTAGATGATAATTTTTCAACAGTATTAGTGCAAGATTATAAAGCAAAATCTGCGGATAATATTTTAAAGGTAGATTTGAAAAAACTTTACGATAACAACGATGCATTTTTCTCTATTAATGAAGGTGTAATTGAAAAAGTGAAGGGTAGTGATCAATTTAATATATTGCGCAGTGTCATGGTATTTGTACCTGGAAATGGTTCTGAAATCATCGAATCAGAATTAGAAGGAGACAAAGAAAGGTTACGTAATATCGTAGTTTCTGAAGATAAAAATGCTAGTGGAATGTACTACTATGCAATTCAAACGGAAGGGAAAGATAAAGATTATGGAAATGTAGGAATTTATACATTCAATCCTAAAAATGGAAATACACAACGTACTTCTGCTAAACTTGAAGGAAGAGTTACTTTACCTAAAGTAAGTGAAATGTCGCATTTTAATATTAATAAGCTATATGCTTTGAAAGACAATGCAGTATTATTAGATTTTTACGGTGGAAATAGTGGAAGTATTGCTATGAAGGTAACGTTGGACGGAGATGTAAGTTGGGCAACATTCGCTAGACCAGCTGTAAATGGACAATGGTATTGTCGTAGTACATTGACAAATATTTCTGATGATGTTTATCAATATATTTTTAATATTCATCCAAATATGATGAAAGGTGGGAAGATGAATATGGAAAAAGCGGCAACAGTTGATTTTGGTTCAACTCCTTGTACAGCTCAAGTTGATCTTTCTACTGGAAAGGTAACACATAAGTTGTTAGATGGAAAAGGTAATACACTAGGGGCTATTAACTTCAATGGAAGTCGTACAAAGACAAATGGTGAATACCAATTGCGCATGAAATTTAATGGAAAGATTCAAACTGTTCCAGTTTCATTCAACTAGAAGATTGATATAGAGCATCTATAGAATTTAAAAACGGCGCAATTTATTGCGCCGTTTTTAAATTCTATGAGCATAATCAGTTATTCAGTATTCTTCATTCAGTATTAAACAAGTCCTGCTCTTCTCAACAATGCATCTGGTGTAGGTTCTTGTCCTCTAAATCGCTTGTATAATTCCATCGGATGTTCTGTTCCTCCCTTTGATAGGACATTATCGTGAAATTTTTTCGCAATTTCACGATTAAAGATTCCATTCTCTTTAAAGTATTCAAAGGCATCCGCATCCAATACTTCGGCCCATTTGTATGAGTAATAACCAGATGAATATCCACCGTTGAAAATGTGAGAGAAAGAAGTACTCATTGCATTTTCTTGTACGTCTGGATACAATTGCGTTGGTTCAAATTGCTTCAACTCAAACGCTTTTAAATCTGTAATATCAGAAGGATTATTCGCATGCCATCCCATATCGAGCATGCCAAATGATAATTGACGAACGGTTGCCATACCTTCTTGAAAAGAAGCACTTTCTTTGATTTTTTCTATATATTCCATTGGAATTATTTCACCGGTTTCATAGTGTTTAGCAAACAATTCCAATGCTTCTTTTTCGTAGCACCAATTTTCCATAACCTGAGAAGGTAATTCTACAAAATCCCAAAAAACAGATGTTCCAGAAAGATTTGGATAGGTTGTGTTGGCCAACATGCCGTGTAGTGCGTGACCAAATTCGTGGAATAAGGTCGTAACTTCGTTAAATGTCAATAACGAAGGTCTTGTAGCCGTTGGTTTGGTAAAATTACATACGATTGAGACATGTGGTCTTTCATTTACTCCGTTTTGGATGTATTGATTTTTAAAAGAAGTCATCCAAGCTCCATTGCGTTTTCCTTTTCTTGGGAAGAAATCAGCATAGAAAATAGCAACTAAATTTCCAGACGAGTCAACTACTTCGTAGGTTTCAACATCCTCGTGGTATTTATCAATCGTATCTATTTGCTTGAAATGTAGGTCATACAAACGTTTTGCGATTTCGAAGACGCCGTTCAATACATTTTCTAATTTAAAGTATGGTTTAAGTAATTCATCATCCAAGGCAAAACGTTGTTGTTTTAATTTCTCAGAATAATAACTTCCATCCCATTTTTCTAGGTTTTCAATTCCGTCTAATTCTCTTGCAAATGCAGTCAATTCGGCAAATTCTCGCTCTGCAGCTGGTTTTGCTTTTTGGAGTAAGTTCTCCAAGAATTGAGAAACTTCTTGCGGTGTTTTTGCCATGCGCTCTTCCAATACGAAATGAGCGTGAGATGCATATCCCAACAATTGAGCTCGCTCGAAACGTAATTTTGCAATTTGAATACAGATAGCAACGTTGTTGTTATCATTCGCTTGAAATCCTTTTTTCCCATTTGCAATGGAGATTTCTTTGCGCAAAGCTCTATTTTCAGCATAAGTCAAAAAAGGAATAATACTTGGATAATCCAATGTAAAAATCCATCCTTCTTTACCTTCATTTTTTGCAATTTCTGCTGCAGCTTCGATTACCCCAGCAGGTAATCCTTTTAAATCTGCTTCATTGGTGATGTGCAACTGATATGCATTTTGATCTGCCAAGATGTTTTCTCCATATTTGAGAGTCAATATGGACAATTCACTGTCAATTGCACGTAATCTTTCTTTATCATTTTCATTTAATAACGCACCATTTCTAGCAAAGGATTTAAATGTTTTATCCAAGAGTGTTTGTTGTTCGACTGTCAGTGTTAAATCTGATTTTGCGTCGTAAACAGCTTGAATGCGCTTGAATAAATCTGTATTCAGGTTGATATCATTGCTAAATGCTGCTAATTTCGGTGCAATCACTTGTGCAATTTTCTCCAATTCATCATTTGTTTCAGCCGAATGTAGGTTGAAAAAGATGGATGAAATACGATCCAAGTGCATTCCAGCGTATGCTAATTGTTCAATTGTATTTTCAAACGTTGGTGCCTCGTCTTGGTTGATAATTGCATCAATTTCTGCTTTCGCATTAGCAAT
>DATGOZ010000378.1:0-3310 GCA_035305395.1 Taishania sp.
AATGCACCAACGAAAACAGCCCACGGGGACACACGTTTCATCGGTGTGTACATGAATACATATGACACATAAGCTGCCAATCCAAGTAATGCCGAATATAGATTAATATACCACAACATTGCCGTTCCAGCAACAAGTGAAACGATTACTACACTATAAGCTTCTCGTAGTGACATTGCACCAGTTGGAAGTGGACGCTGTTTTGTGCGATTCATTAATTTATCTAAATCGCGCTCCCAAATTTGATTGGACCCATTAGAGGCAGCTGTAACCAATGTACCACCACAAACTAACAAGACAATTTCAAGCCAATCTGTTCCACCATTAAATAAGTAACCCGCTAATGCAGAAAGTACAACTGAAAAAGATAACCTAAACTTGGTAAAATTTAAATATTGCTTCACTTTATTTCCCATACAGTGGAAGATGAAATTTCAAATATGCGTGGCAAAAATAACAAATAAAAGAGTATAAAACTTGTAAAGTGACTAAAACATAACAGATAAAATTATCCGAATCAAAATCTTTAGTAAAGCGAGACGAATTAATACAAAAAATCCCGAATAAATCCGGGATTTTGCAAACTAAAACTTAGGATGAATATTATTTCCAACCACCTCCAAGTGCTCTATATAGTGCGATAATCGACTTATATTCTTGTAATTTATCATTCACTTCTGACAATTGAGCAGCAATCAAACTTTGTTCTGATGTCAAAACATCTGTATAGTTTGTGTTACTTGAATATTCCAACAAGGCCATTCTGAATTCAACTGCCTTTGAAAGCGACTCAACTTGTTTTTGACGAAGCTCTTGTTTTTCTTTTGCCATTTGATTTGCATACAATGCATCTGTCACCTCTTGTCCAGCAACCAACAGTGTCTTTTCAAATGTATTCCACGCTTGTTGTTGATTCAATTTTGCATTGCGGTGATTTGCTTTCAACTGACCTCTTTGAAAAATCGGCTGAGTCAAACCTCCAACTAAGTTTACAAAAATACTTGCAGGATCTAACAACGTACGCGTTGTCAAAGCACTTATCCCTGCCGAACCAGCAGTCAACCGAAGCGTTGGATAAAATGACGCTTTAGCAACATTTGTTAACTCAAAAGCCTGACGGAATTCTTGTTCAGCAGCAATTACATCTGGACGATTCGCCAGTAATTGAGCAGGTACACCAGCTTTCAACTCCATATTAAACTGTTGATTTTCAAATTGCCCTCGCGCAATTGGTTGCAACGGTCTGGCCGTCAATACGCATAATTGATTTTCCAGCTCACGAATTGATCTTTTCAAATCTGGAATGGAAACTTTTGCTGCATATAAATTGGATTCAGCTTGAACAACATCTGCACCAGTCACACTTCCTGATTCCATCAATGCTTTCATTGCCTCGACTGTTTTTTCACGAATTGCAATTGTTTGCTCTGTAATTTCTAATTGCTTATCCAATGAAAGCAAGGTATAGTACATATCTGCAACAGTTGCAATCAACGAGGTTTTAACAGCATTTGCAGCCGCTTGTGATCTAAACCATGCCGCTTGAGCAGCGCGTTTTGAAGAGGTCAATTTCCCCCAAATCTCTATTTCCCAATTCGTAGAAAATCCTAGAGAAACAGTTGTAGTCTGCAAATTGATATTGATGTTTGCAGGTAAATTCAATGATCCTTTTGAAGTCTTGTTATACGTCACACTTGGTGAAAAATCCAAACTAGGCAAATAAGCCAATTTTGTTTGTTTCAAGACATTCTCAGCATTTCCTATTTGCAAGATAGCATTTTGCAAATCGTAGTTATTTGTCAATGCATCTTGGATCAATGCTTTCAATTGCTCATCTTGGAAAAACTCTTGCCAAGAAACATCCGCTATTGTAGTTGAATCCGCTACATTGTAATCACGATACAACTCTTTTTGCTGTCCCTCGCTTAACTCTTGGGATTTGTATTTTTTCGTTACCAATCCACATCCGGTCATGGCAACCAACAAAATACTGAACGATACGTAAGCTACTATTCTTTTGCTCATTTTATTTTACTGTTGATCTGATTCAACGACTACTTTTTTAGTTGTAACTTTTTCTTGTAATGTTTGGAACACAACAAACAAAGCAGGGATAATCAAAACACCGAAAACGGTACCGATTAACATCCCTCCGATTGCTCCTGTACCAATTGCTTTATTTCCAACCGCACCAGCTCCTCTAGCCAACATCAATGGTAACAATCCTAAGATGAATGCAAAAGATGTCATCAAGATTGGTCGCAAACGCACAACAGCCCCTTGAATTGCTGCATCTTTGATAGAAGCTCCTTTTCTTCGTGCCTCAGCTGCAAATTCGACTATCAAAATGGCATTCTTCGCTAATAGTCCAATCAACATAATCAGGGTAATCTGCAAGTAAATATTGTTACTTACATCAAACAACCATGCAAAGATGAATGTTCCAGCCAAACCGATAGGCAACGACAACAATACAGCAAAAGGCAACATGTAACTTTCATATTGTGCCGACAACAAGAAGTAAACGAAAATCAAACACAAAGCGAAAATGTACACCGTTTGACCGCCCGCATTGATTTCCTCTCGTGTCATCCCTGAATATTCAAAACCATAACCAACAGGCAAAGTCTGTTTCGCAACTTCTTCAACTACACGAATTGCATCCCCAGTAGAATATCCTGGAGCTGGAGCTCCTTGCACATTTACAGAAGTAAACAAGTTGAATCGGTTAATACTTTGAGGTCCAAACACTTTTTCAAGCTCAATAAATTGCGTAATTGGAGCCATCTGACCTTGATTATTACGCACCATGATTTTGTTCAAGGTTTCGGGATTCGCTCTAAACTCAGCTTCAGCTTGATACATCACACGGTATTGTTTACCAAACTTATTAAAGTTAGAAGCATAAACTCCTCCATAATATCCTTGAAGAGTTCCCAAGATATCTGAAACTGTCAATCCAGCACTTTTAATCGCAGGAACGTTCAAATCGATTCGGTACTGTGGATAATTCGGGTTGAATGATGTTGTTGCGTACTGAATTTCCGGTCGACTATTCAACTCACCCAAGAATTGATCTTTCACTTTATTCAAATTTTCAATTGTACCTCCCATTTGGTCTTGCAACTGCAATTCAAAACCACTACCAAAACCGAATCCCATGATTGTTGGACGAGCAAAGAAGATGATACGTGCATCTTTAATTGCAGCAGTTCTCATGAACAATTTTTGTACTACAGACGTGATATCTTGACCTTCTCCTTTACGCTCTGCCCAAGGCTGTAAGTTCACGATAATCATACCATAGTTC
>DATGOZ010000379.1:0-13072 GCA_035305395.1 Taishania sp.
ATGGAAATGCCGCACCTATGCTCATATTTGGTACATGCTTGAATCCTGGAGTGTATGGAGAAAACCCTGACTTAGCTAATCTACAGCATAGTAATATCCCAATGCAACATGATTATCGTCAAGTGTTCAGTACAATCGTCAAAGATTGGTTCGGTGCCTCAGATGATGCTATTAGTCACGTGAAATTTGAAGATTTCATTGATAACCGCGTGGATTACATTAGTTGTAAGACTTTGAACACGCACAATCTATTTAAGGACAATTTGAACATGACTTGCTTTCCAAATCCTACAACAAGTAAAACAACAGTCAAATGTTTCTTGAAAATGGGAGGAAATGTTAGCATGGACATTAAAGATATCTCAGGAAGATCAATTGCCAATTTTGATTTTGGCCATGTCGGAGCAGGTGAACTTGTCAAAGAGTACGACTTTTCAAAACACCAAAACGGAATTTATATCATAACGTTGACAATTGATGATTCAACTCAATTAACAGAAAAAATTATTGTAAACAAATGAATAAGCAATACTTATTAAAAGGAATTCTAACGAGCTTAATACTTGTTTTTGCAATCGCAAATACCAATGCACAAGATTATTATGTGTATCGCAAAAACAAAGTCTTTATTGGTATTTATGGCGGTGTAAACTTCACTATGCCTGAGGTAATAAAAAGTTATAGCGTAATCAATTCAGACAATCAACCTGGAAATGAAAAAGCATATACAGAATTTTCTAAGTTGAAAGAAAACATGTCGAATCAATTTGGGTTTTACTTTACATATGGATTATCCAATCAGTTTTCATTGGTTTTCAAGCCAGGTTACCACACGTATCGTTTCAATTATTTGACAAGTTATTCTTGGACTGATACAGTTGATTTTATGAATACAGCTAAAGAATTCAAACACCGACAAAATTTATCCTACTTCACTTTACCTGTTTTGATTCGTTGGGACTTAGCTAAAAAACGTTTCACACCGTTTATTCAAGTTGGTGGATACTGCGATATTCTACACCAGGCAAATAAATCCATTTTTACAGACGCTACCATTGATGGAACTGTTGATCACAAAAACAATTTATCAGAAACAGCGAATCAATCTATCTCAAAACACCTCAAAACATTTAGTGCAGGAGTAGTTGGGGGGATTGGATTGTCGTACTACGCAAAAAGTTTTACAATCGGAGTTGAATGTAATTACCGCTATGGATTAATGAACATCTTTAACGATCGTCAACGATTTGCAGACCATACAGGTTTTACGGCTGAATACTTAGACGTTATGGATCAGATCAAACTTCGAAACATCGATGTTCAGTTGGTTCTAACATTTCCAGTACATCCATTACCAGATTTAAATATTCTTAGAAGATCAAAATATTAAACACATGAAATTCAGATTCATCAAATTAGTTAGCTTTATTTTTATTTGCTCTCTTTTTATAACGGGCTGTAAAAAAGATGATTTCAAACAAGAAGAGGTATTTGTCAAAATTTTTGACGATACGGATGGAAACAAAAAATTCGTTCCCCTCAGTATCCAACAAACAGAAGATGGAGGTTATATGATTCTAAGTGCTGTAAATGGATGGAACATCTTTTTAATGAAAACAGACTTAAATGGAGAAGTTGTATGGAAAAACGAGGTTGACGGAGAACATGTCAATGCTGCTCCAACTTTGATTAAAAAACAAGGGAATTATTACTTCGTTTGTATGGATCGCGTTGGTCTTTTCACCAAGATTTTCCAAATAAATCAAAGTTCAGGTAGTATTACATTAGTTAATTCGTTCAATAGCATGCTATTTCCAACAGCAGTTTATTCGGATGAAAACACTACTTATATCCAAAACTACAACAGAGTTTCATACAAAACAGAGATTCACGAATTAAATAGCACGTTGACCGGCGTTGTGAAATCTGGAATGATTGATGTTTTTACAAGTGTAGAAAATGAATTGGTTAACCACAACTCTTTCAATGGTAGAAGATTTCCATTTATCATTCAGAAGACTTCTAACGGAATTGTTATGACTGGATTTTACAATTACAGTTTCTCTGCCGTTTTCTTAAACAGCAATTTACAATTCACAGGAACATATAACGGAGCTGGATTTAATGGAGGTGTGAATACAATTTTACCACTTTCAGGAAATCAATTTGCAATTGGTAAATTTTCGAACGACAACCAATATTTCAATGCGAATTGTACCCTAAATCCTTCAACAATAGACATTGCAGAAAATATATCAGCAGCAGGATATAGTGAATTGTACAGCAACAAACCGATTGTTACAAAATCAATTAAAATTAACGGTACAAACTATATTTGCATGCTTGGTTCATCTCGAAACAATTATGTATTGATGTCCATATACAATGTAGACGGAACATTGGTTGGGCAGAAGAAAATCGGCCAGAATACACCTTACACAATTTATGATGCAGTTCAGACAAGCGACGAAGGAATGCAATTATTGATTCAAGTAAAACTCGCCGGAATGTATCACCGAATTGGTTTGGTTAAAATTTCAGATGAACAATTGAAAGAAATTATTGGGGAGGAATAATTCCTCCCAATTTTAAAAATAAGCGATATATCCAAAATGGATTTTTCCATTTCTCAATTGAATCGGATTATTAAATTGCTTACCTAAAGCATAGGAAATCGAGAATACACCAATATTGGTCCCAAACGAAAACCCAACACCAAATCCCATCGGTTGATCTTTGTAATAAGTTACAGAACTGTTTTCATACCAACTTTGATCATAAAAAGCAAAAGCATACGAATTTCGATCAACTAAAAATCGGTACTCAACTGTTCCTGTTGTCTGTGCTGTTGCATACAATTCCTCTTCGTTAAATCCACGTTGCGAACTCAACCCTCCATAGCGATGTGCCTCATTAGAAAAGATAACTGGAGCATGATACAAATTTGTTTTAGAGCGCAACATCAACACATGCCGCTTGGCAAGTGGAATAAATCCAGTAAGATTAATAGATGATCGATACACAGTACTTTTAACCTTATCTGTCGTATCATTCACTTGAGATGTTCTCGTACCTACAGAAAATTTTGTATCGATAATCAAACCACGTGTAGGACTTGGTAAATAATCTACTCGATTATACACAAAAGCCAATCCATAAGCATTTGTTCGAACACTACCTAAATTCTGCATTCCTGAATTGGATGCTCCTGCTAACAAATTAGAAGTGTTATTTTGATAAAATGCTTTGATATAACTACCACCATTTAAATAATAATTGACACCTACAGACGCTGTAATTTCAAGAAAAGTAGTATCGCGCTTATATAAATCAAACGTACCATCTAATCCAAAATTTGTGTTAAACAAATAAGGATAAGTTATCTGCGATTTGAGGGATTGCGTTTGAGGCTGAATACTTCGCCAATCAATATAGAGTAACTCTCCCCGTCTTAAGATATTTTGTAGTTTCAAACTCAACTCACCAGTCAACATCATTTTTTGTGTCAACACATTTTGTTGCAAACCAACAATACCATTCACAGAACTCATCGCTTTAGTCTTCAGATAAGTAAAGAGCTCTACACCATCCTTTGTAAAAAGAATTTCAGCAGGTTTTATTTCTTCAAAATAATTGATTTGTCGCAAACGCTGACTCACCTTATAGAACTGAGATTCACTGTAAATTGAATTCAACTTAATACCAATCAAACTCCCAACAAATTTTGAACTAATATTTGAGTCTCCTTTCACATAAATTTTAGTCCAATTCAATTGCACCCCACGGTCAATTACAACCTTAGCTGAAATAGCAGAATCATCAAATACAACAGAATCTAATCTAACTTTTACGAATGGATATCCATTGTCCAGATAAGCTGCCTGAAGTAATTTCATTGTAGTTGCAAAATCTTGAGGAGTCAATGAAGTATTGAGTAAAACCTTTTCAGATAATTGACTTTTTTTTCTTAAGAATTTTTGATCTTCTTCACTTACGTGCAACTTCGCCAAACCAAATTTATTTCCAACAAAAAATTGGACAGCATAATTGTATTGATCTTTTTTGATGATTGTATCTACAGAAGCCAATAAAAAGCCTTTCTTTTGAGCAAAAGTTTGTAAATCTCTGAGGTACATCCTCATTGAAATAGAATCTTTGAACAATCGCTCTGGATTCTTCTTAATAACTTTATAATCACTGTTGATAAAGTCAATACGATATTTCTTTTGACTATATCCAACTAGTGAAAATAATAGGAGCAATAAGAAAACTAGATACTTCATCAATATGAATATTGACTGGAAAATTACATTAAATACATTTATAAATAATGAAATGTGAATAAGAATATTGCATATGTAAAGTATTTTTTTATATTTTTGTTGCTGTTCAATCAGTACCTTTAATTTTTAAAACAACAACAGATGAAAAAATTTTTGGCTTTAATGTTTGTTGCCGTTGGTTTGGTAGCTTTGGTATCATCTTGTGGATCGTCTCGCGGTGGACATTGCGATGCTTACGGAAGCCTAAATACTACAGTGGACAACGACGTAGCTGCTGTTAGATAAATAGTAGAAAGAAATTCATCGAAAGGTTATTACTTAATAACCTTTTTTTATTGCCTTTTTAACAACTGACTGCTTCCAAACAAATTCTTTTTGTTCAGCTTTTCCCATTCCTTTTTTGTTGGAATTAGTATTGTTGTCGTCAGACCATCTTGAAGTGGTTCGATCTTCTGTTGCTCTTTAATTTGTTTAAATTCATTTAATTCATTATCATACTGTAACTCAGAAATGAATAATTGATTATTACCTACAAATGTGAGTTTAGACGGAACATAACCATATTCCGTTTTAAAGTTCAAAAAGTACGTGTTTTCATCAAGTTTAATTAAACGATTGCTGACATCCGTACCCGATACTTGGACAACTGTAGGAAACCCAAAATAGTAATTCTCACCTTCCAAAATGCAAGGAATTGGTTTTGAAGTCACACCATACAATTCATTATCAACCACAGAGTATTGGCTAGATTCACGAATAGTTTCTCTCGAAATCATTTGAATATTCAATGTGTGAATAAAAATACCTTCACTGTTAAACTCATACTTCAAATTGGAATTACCTTCGTGTACGTAAAAACCAAAATGATTATTCGAAACAGTTTGGACTACCTCTGATTCTGGAGGAACAGGCTGATCAAACTCATATGAATTCTGAGAAAAAAGCAATGAAGTACAAACAATTAAGAAAAAGAATAGTAACAACGAATATTTTTTCATAACTTAAATATAGAGAACTTTTCAAAAAACTCTATTCGAACTTAAGATAAATTAAACCAAATAAGTCAAAAATGGAAAAGAAGTGGATTTTCAAAAAACAAATTGAGCAAGAACAAGTCGATCAATTTAGATCAGAACTAAAAGTTAGCCCAATCATTGCTCAATTACTGCTTCAACGTGATATAGATACTTACGACAAAGCCAATACTTTTTTTAATCCAAGTTTATCTGATTTACATGACCCTTACTTAATGAAAGGGATGCATCAAGCTGTAGCATTGCTAAATAAAACATTAGAAAGCAACGAAAAAATCCTCCTATACGGAGATTATGATGTTGATGGAACAACTGCTGTAGCTTTGATGTATTCATATCTAAGGTCACTCAACGCTCAATTGGAATATTACATTCCTGATCGATATGAAGAAGGGTACGGATTGAGTAAAAAAGGAGTTGACTATGCAATTGTCAACAAATTTACATTAGTTATCCTACTTGATTGTGGAATCAAATCAGCCGAATTAATACAATATGGGATGGATCAAGGACTTCAATTTATTGTCTGTGATCACCATGAGCCAGGAGCAGTTATTCCACCCTCAATTGTACTCAACCCCAAACAAAAAGATTGTAATTACCCTTTTAAAGAATTGTGTGGATGTGGAGTTGGATTCAAATTGCTACAAGGCTTGATTCAATCAAATCGGTGGAACCTAGATTCATTATACATTCACTTAGATTTGCTAGCCGTCGCTATTGGAGCCGACATTGTTCCAGTTACAGGTGAAAATAGAATTTTAGCTCATCACGGGATACGAATTCTCAATGAACAAAAGAGAACTTCATTGGATTGCTTATTGCAAGAAGCCAAACGAAACTATCCTGTTTCGTTGACAGATGTTGTATTTACAATCGCACCACGCATCAATTCTGCAGGACGTATTATGACAGGTAAACATGCGGTTGACTTATTAATATCAGAAAATTTAGTTGAAATTCGCGAAATAGCTAAGCGTATTGAAAATTTTAACAATGAACGAAAGGAACTAGATAGTTCAATCACAACACATGCACTCGAAATTTTAGAACAAGATGAATGGTATAAAAATTCAAAATCAACAGTTGTTTATTCCGATGATTGGAGCAAAGGTGTCGTTGG
Organism: Taishania sp.; assembly: GCA_035305395.1. Classification (GTDB taxonomy): domain Bacteria; phylum Bacteroidota; class Bacteroidia; order Flavobacteriales_D; family Crocinitomicaceae; genus Taishania. The sequence goes on from DATGOZ010000379.1 coordinate 6,441, forward strand.
AATTGTTGCTTCAAGATTAATTGAAAACTCATTTAAACCGACAATTGTTTTAACGGAAACTGATGGAAAATTAACTGGTTCAGCTCGAACAGTAAACACCTTTGATATTTATACTGCGTTAACAAAATGTGAGCATTTATTGGAACAGTTTGGTGGACACGCTTACGCTGCAGGGTTGACATTAAGGAAAGAAAACTTCATTGAATTTAGATCGACGTTTGAAAAAGTGATAGCAGAAACACTAAGTATTGAAGAGCAATTTCCAATCGAATATGTGGATTTGGAACTAGATTTTGATCAGATATTTGAAAAAGAAGAGAACAGGACAAAGGTACCGAAGCTAAAACGCATCTTAAACAGAATGGAACCATTTGGACCAGGAAACATGAATCCTGTATTCTACACCAAAAATGTGTTCAGTGAACAAGTAAAAATATTAAAGGACAAACATCTGAAATTGGTTGTCATCCAACCAGGCAGTGATGTAAAAATTGATGCAATAGGTTTTAATCTCGCTCATAAGCATTTAGAAGTCGCTTCGGGAGTCGCATTTGAAATGATTTATTCAATTGAAACAAACGTGTGGAACAACAAAACAACACTTCAATTAAACATCAAAGATTTGAGAGAAATGTAATAAAAAACCCAGCTTTTACAAGCTGGGTCAAAATCATTTATTCTTCATCCTCATCTTCGTCTTCATCGTCATCAGCATCATCGATGTCATCGATATCATCATCAACATCAGAATCGTCATCAGCATCTTCATCACCGACAGGGATATCAGCACCTAATGCATCATCTACAAAGTCATCATCTTCATCTTCGAGTGCAGAATGGAAAGAAGCCTTATTAATCTTAACCAAATAAATTATTTCTTCAGTCTCCCAAATTAACGCATCCAAAACTTCACCTGCTGGTGTCTTGATAGTCGTTAAATTACCCAAAAAACCTTCTGGGAAATCCTTTTCCAACTTCTTCTTTTGCTCAATAGTTAACTTATCGTAACTAATAATCGATCTTCTCTTTGTCATCTCACTATCAAATTTCTAATTTAACGATTCTCTGTATTGGTATAAATACGTTTTTCTTTAATAAAATATAATGTTCTGTAGTTCCCCAAATAGTAGTGTAAACAACCTTCTTTCCTTCAGAATCTTCAAAATAAATTTTTACTTTATGATGCTCAACATTTCCTAACGTATTGGCACGCTCTAACTGTGATTTGAGAATTTTCTTCTCATCATCTCCAATCAACACATCCTCTTTTGGAAATTGAAAGTTAGCAACATCCTCTTTCTCAACTAATTTATATTCAGAATCCATGCAGTAATTTTTGTTAAAAGTAATTCTAAAGGTTTTACGAGACAAATATTATAAAGTTTTGAAAAAAAACACACTTTTTTCAAAAAAAACATTGCAGAAAAAATAAAAAAAGATGTGGAACAATCCTTTCTTCACTGATTTTTACAACACTTAAAAAAAAATGCTACATTTGCCACACTTACCTAAAGTGAGTCAAAAAAGCATTGATTATTATATAAATTATAAAAAATGAGTATACCAGCAGAACTAAAATACACGCAAGACCATGAATGGGTACGTGTTGAGGGCGATACTGCAGTTGTAGGAATTACAGCTTTCGCACAAGGAGAATTAGGAGACATCGTTTATGTTGAAGTTGAAACTGAAGGTGAAACAATGAATCAACACGATGTATTCGGTACTATTGAAGCGGTTAAGACAGTTTCTGATTTGTTTTTGCCTGTTTCAGGAGAAATCGTTGAGTTTAACTCAAACTTAGAATCAAATCCAGAATTAGTGAACTCTGATCCTTATGGTGAAGGTTGGATTATCAAAGTTAAAATGAATGACGCATCTGAATTAGACAACCTTTTGGATGCTGAAGGATATAAAAACGTGATTGGTTAATCACAGTTAAATTGAGAAAAAGAAAAGGGGCTGTCTCAAAAGTAGGCAGCCACTTTTCTTTTTTATCTTCCTTTCGTCTTACTTAATGTTGTATTAGGTTGTGGGTGAATTCCCTCACGAAGCAATGTTTTCTTCTTATCGTTTACCACAATTCGTTCTGTTAGAACATCTCCCTCAAAAAATGCATCTATCAAGTAATAATCCGACCCTTTGAACAAAACCACATAACTTCCTCTCTTTGTAATTTTTCCGACTGTTATCGAAATAAACTTTTTATCAAGTGAAATTTCTATTGGACTAGCTTCAACTTGTATCGTCACAGTATCTGCTATATAGTGATAACTTTCGATTACCCCCTTATAATTTCCAAAGCTCTTTTTCTTTAACTCTTTTACGAGAGTTTGCGAATTAGCATGAAAGGAAATCACCACAAATAGGAAGAAAATAAATCTCATAAACAGGTTTGTTAATTAGAACAAATATACATAAAACACGTTTATTTAATTCCTAATGCTGCTTTTACCTGAATCAATGCCCGTTGATTCGTTGGAGAATAAAACGCTTGTAGAATTTTATTTTTCTCTTGCGTACTCAAATGCCACGAAAGAGAAATTTGATCGTTCACTTTCTCACGCAAATTAAAATTGATGAGTTCGACCGGGAAATCTAATTTCTTGAGTCCAACCTTAAACAATTGTTCTTGATCAAAATCTTGTGTCTTTGGAAAATTCGTGTACATATTTCCAAAAGGAAGCGTGACTTTGTCAATCAAAGATACTTGAAAGTACTTTGTGTTGTCCAATACCTTTTTGGTATCGCGAATTTGCAAAATCACAACCCCAGACGTGTTCTTTTTTATCCAATCTTGTAATTGAAAAATCATCTCCATCGTAATTTTACCCCCATAATTATCCCTAATTCCAGCATCCATTAACTGGACTTCAGGTAATGTCGGCAATGTAACCATCGGTGTCACAAAAGGGAAAGTAGCACTTGATCTTGCAACAGTCGAAAATCGAATTTTTTGAGGATCCATATCCCTAAAAAACAATTGATAATCAATATTTTCATTCGATCTAATAAAATTATTAGATTGATTGTTTTGAAACGCTAAAAATGCAAGCGATTGTGAACTGATTAGCAATCTACGACCATCATTTACAATTGTTGGAGTAAAAATCATGACTGGTATCTTTGCTTGCTTCTCAAATTGCTCGTAATACCCCAATGGATGATCTAAAAAAGAATTTGTATTTGCGTGAAGCTGATCTTCAAATGCTTGTCCTCTATCTTTTGGATAACTATATCCACCATATTCAAATTGACTGATTCGCAAGAACAAATCTCTTGTCGAAGCGGAAAAAGCCAATTTGTTAAGCATGTCTTTACTCAAATTCTCGTAAAACTCCTTCGAATAAATGGACTTAATTTCTTGCAAACTATACCTCAAACAAATTTCTCTAAAATAACTTGCACCAACCATTCCACCAGAGGCTCCAGTATACAGTTGAATACTTTGCTTTAACTTACCATTTGTTTCTTGATCCAATTTTTGTAACACACCCAATGTCCAAATAGCACTACGAAGACCTCCCCCCGATGTATTGACAATAATCAATTTTGGTTTTGCTTCACCTGTTTGAGCTTTCCAATTCTCTAAAATCTGAATGTAATTTTTTAAGGATTGTTCATTCGCTTCAGCATCCAAACTGTTCTTTTCAATGTTTGCTATCGAATAGTGTGGTCGATCATTCGAATCGTAATTCAATCCATAAGCGAAATTCTTATAAGAGAAGTAAGTACTATTAACACTTAAGTAATCCAACGTCAGTAAAATAATGACAGCAAAAACAAGTGTCCATTTACGCATCCATGTTTGAACTACTGAATAAATCATGAAGATTATTGTAATCAATAATACAATACTTAAGGCAGCTGGAAGTTCAAAAATCTTGTAATCGGGCAACATGCTAATGATAAAAAACAAAAACACCGAAGCGATTTCAAACAAAGAAGTATTAACTCTGTTTCTGTTTAACACCTTCTGCACTACAGCATCGTCAATATGACTGATTGGTCTACTCAGATTTATCTGAAATCCACTACCCAAATATAAATATCGTTGGTGTGTTTTAGCAAAAATGCGACTATACCACTTCCCTTCTCGTTGGTACATAAAAACCGTTCGAAATGGATATTCTCCATCCTCGTCTTTATTTGCACTCAAATTCAGTTTACTATATTTTTGAGAAATCGGAAGAAAATAAATCAACGTAAGGATCACGAAACAAATAATTCCCACTAGAAAACTTAACATATAGCCAATGATAGTCCATATTGAAGCATACTCTTCTGTCCACTGATAATGCGACATGTTAATCAAATAAACAATGAAAAAGAAAAGTGGGATTCCCGAATTATTTTTGCAAAATCTCAAAAATGGATACTTTACAAAAACAAGAAAAGGAAATCTTCTTCCTAGCTTGGAATAAGAATACGTATGAAAAGCCATCATCAAAGCTCCAAAACCAAGCCCTAGCAAAGCATAAGATAGATAAGATACTTTACCTAAATACTCAGGAGAATAAAATAAAATTGGCAAACCAAAACGACTACCAAGGTTTCCTGTTACTATTAAAGTAAAAAGTAACCAAGCCAAAACTCCAGCAAAATTATGCTTAAAATGAGATATTAGTAGTTGAAAAGGAAAGAAAGCCCGTAAAAATTCTATAAAGCTTAATCGAAACACTTCCATAATTTCCCTTCATGTTGCCTAAATTTACAGAAATGTTTTAACAAATAAAACTTTATTCAACTTTTTTGCGAATTGCCAGAAATGTAAAAAGAATAAAGATGATTCCAAGACCAATGTAAAACGACCATTTATCGTTTTCATTCGTAAATCCACTTTTATAGATTTCTTCGCTCTCTAAAAGCTCTTTTGCTAATACCACATCAAATTTTGACTGCTCTTTAGTTCTGGCGAATTCTTTCTTTTGAACTCGTTCAATTTCCAAAGCAATTTTCTCAACTTCCTCTAAATCTACAGTCTCATAAACTTCTTTTAAAGCTTCAAGTAATTCTATTTCATTCGCATATTTTTCGTTTTTCTGCGCAATCTTTAATCCTATTGTATAATATTGAATTGCTTCATCATAACGACTTAATTCGAACATGATTCCACCATAATTGAGATAAGCATCACAAATCAAGGCAATATTATTCACCTTTTCTCTAAATTCTATTGCTTTTTTGAAGTAATCAACAGACTCTTCCATTTTTCCTTCTAAAAATTTAGCAATACCAAGGTTAGTATACGCATGACCTTGTCCAGAATTATCTCCAGCCTTCAACGCAAATTCATAGCATTGCTGAAAATAGTTGATAGCATCTCTATATTGACCTCTTTCAAGTGCAATAGAACCTAAAACAGCATAAGCATTAGTCAAACTTTTTAGAGAACCAAGTTTCAGAACCCAATCGCGATACTCTTTTGCATATCGAACTGCCTCATCAAATTCTTTCAGATGTGATAATGCTTGAGCGATATTGATTTTGGCCATGTCAGAAGTATACTCATCAGTCGACAACTCACCATATTTCAATGAATGTTCATACCATTTGACAGCTTCTTTATAGTTGCCCAAAAACTGATAACCATTACCAATTTCATTGTAAATCTCCGTAACCTTATCATAATTCTCAACGCTTAAAAAATAGTTCTTAGCCTTTCTCAAAAGTTCTAATCCTTTTTTTTCTTGTGCTGATCGTACCATCGCATTTCCAATAATTCCATACGATGTATAAATTCCCTTTTTACTTTTTTTGCTATTAGAGAACGAAAGAAGCTGTTCACCAATCAATTTTAGTGAATCGATATTGGTACTAACATAATGCAAAGCTATCTTTTCAGCTAAGCGACATTTCTCATCAATATTATTCGAAGCAACAAACTCATCATAAGACTGACCATATGCAAAAATGGTCCAGAAAAACATGAACAATGTAAAAGAGAGGTTTCTCATAGTCAGTTTTATAAGAGAGATAATAGATATTAATTGCAAGGATAAGGAACAATCATTATTTTTGCAAGAAAAAGTTATGGCAAACGCATTCTTCAATGTTCCGGTACCAGTTAATGAACCGGTTAGATCATATGTTCCTGGAAGCACTGAACATACAAATTTGATCAATCAATATAAGAAAATGTATAATCAAGAACAGATTGATGTTCCATTATACATTGGTGGTGAGGAAATACGCACAAATGACAAACGTCCGATGTGTCCTCCTCATGATCACAAAAAAGTTTTAGGTTATTACAATCAAGGTTCTGCTGAACATGTAACAAAAGCTATCAATGCTGCAATGAAAGCTCGTGAAGCTTGGGCTAATACACCATGGGAAGATCGCGCTGCTGTATTCTTAAGAGCTGCTGATTTACTTGCTGGTCCATTCAGAGATAAAATGAATGCTGCGACAATGTTGGCTCAATCAAAAAATGTTTTTCAAGCTGAAATTGATGCTGCGTGTGAAATGATTGACTTCTTTCGATTCAACGTTTCTTACTTGACAGATATTTATAAAGATCAACCGATATCTTCACCAGGTGTATGGAACCGCACTGAGTATAGACCATTAGAAGGTTTCATTTATGCGATCACTCCGTTTAACTTCTCTGCAATTTGTGCCAACTTATG